>JAFYEL010000062.1 GCA_017544285.1 Lachnospiraceae bacterium
AAATTTATATAAAGCACCGATGGAAACTCCCGGTACAAAAAGTGCAAAAATACCGCTGTCATCGATTTTGCACATCTGATGGGCCCTTCCGTCCCAGCCGTTAAAATCACCCACAACTGAGATCCTCATGGCGTTGGGAGCCCAGACTGCAAAGTGGACGCCCTTAACCCCGAAGAGGGTCATCATGTGCGCGCCCAGTATCCTGTAGGCTTCATAGTTTACGCCGCTGTTGAACTTGGCAAGTTCTTTTTTGTCGATTACCTGGGGAAAGGAATAGGGATCGTAATATTCCTTTACGGTTCCGTCCTCTTCAGTACGGCGCAGCTTGTAGGTAATGGGAAGCTTGTCCTTTGTGAGGAGGGCAAAAAAACCGTCCTCATCGGCCATATCCATATCCGTCCACTTTCCCTTGGGGCCTATCTTTATCTGCATAGCCTCAGCCATGGGATAATAAGCCTGGATAAGGGTGCCGGTCTTACCGACAGCATGCGCTCCCAGCAGGTCCTTGGGCTTGTCTTCCTCGGAATAGGTGACAGCCTCGATCTCTGCCCAGTCCATAAGGTCATAAACTTTTCTGTTCATCTTATATTCTCTCTTTCACTTTTTTATTATATCTGATGTATAAACAGTCCGCTCCTAAGCTTCGGCTCAAACCAGGTGGACTTGGGAGGCATTAAAAGCCCCGCATCCGCCACGGAGAAAAGCTCCCTGATATCCGTGGGATACATGGAAAAAGCAACCACGCAGTCCAGCTTAACTCTCCTTTCAAGCTCGGAGAGTCCGCGGATACCGCCGACGAAATCTATCCTTGAATCCGTTTTGGGATCCTGAATGTTGAGTATGGGGCCCAGCAGGTTATCCTGGAGTATGCTCACATCCAGCCCCTTCACGGGATCGCTGCTCTTGATATCGTCATGTGCAGTAAGGGTGTACCAGCCGCCCTTTTTCAGATACATTCCGAACTCTCCCTTTTTGGAGGGACGAACGGGCTTATGGGACTTCTCAATATAAAACTTATCGGAAACCCTGTCCATGAATTCCTTTTCATCCATGCCGGCCAGATCCTTTACCACGCGGTTGTAGTCCAGGATCTTAAGCTCGTCGTCGGGGAAGGCCACGCAGAGGAAATAGTTGAAATCCTCATCGCCGGTGAAGCCGGGATTTGCCTCCCGCCTCATCTTTGATACCCTGACCGCCGATGCGCAGCGGTGATGTCCGTCCGCTATGTATATCTCCTCCATGCTGCCGAAGGCCTCTTTGATCACCTGGATATTGCGGGGACGATCGATGGTCCACACTCTGTGGCGAATGCCGTCCTCGGAGGTGAAATCATATACGGGGTCTTTATCCAGCCTGGTCTCGATCACATCACGGATGGCCTTGTTATGTCTGAAGGCAAGAAAGATGGGGCCGGTCTGGGCGCCGCAGACATCCACATGCCTTATGCGGTCGGCTTCCTTGTCGGCTCTGGTGTTCTCGTGCTTTTTGATCACGTTGTTATCATAGTCATCCACCGAGGCAACGGCCACGATACCTGTCTGGGAACGGCCGTCCATGGTGAGCTCATAGGCATAGTAGCACTCTCTGTCATCCCTTATGAATTCGCCCTTGTCCACCATATCCCAAAGGACTTCACGGGCCTTTTGATAAACCCTGTCCTCATAGGGAGAGGTGCCTTCCTCCAGCAGGGTCTCTGCCCTGTCTATCCCCAGGAAGGTTTTTGGGTGATCCTTAACATATTCCCGGGCCTCGGCGCTGCTGTAAACGTCATAGGGAAGAGCCGCTATCTGAGAAGCCAGCTCCGAGGCGGGACGTATCGCCTTAAAGGGAAGAATTTTTGCCATTTATGCTCCTTTCCAACTGCCTTGACAGTTACTTAGAAATGATCCCATGGTATGCCCTGATCCCCGCAAGGTTCACGGCCAGCCATGTGGTGAACAGATTTATCTGGGTGGCGAGGGTAAATCCGCCGTAACTCTTGCAGAGAAAATAAAGTATGACGATGGACGCCGATGAAATTATAATGGTCACAAAGGGTCTCCACACATACACGCAGACGGAAAATACCAGCATCGTGATAAAGCAGAGCATCTGCTCGCCGTTCTGCAGATCCATGTAGGCTATGTAGATGCCAAAGGCCATGGATATTGCCACAAATATACACTGTATGGTCAGGGCCGCCTTCCGGTTTACCCTATTCTTCCATCTGACGTATAAGGCATGTACCAGGACGGATATGCCCGCCGCCAGCAGCACCACGTAGAGCTTCAGGTGGATCAGTACCCACTCCAGAGTCCTGTGTTCATCTCCGAAATATGCGATCTTGAAAATCCGGAAGATCATCCACAGCTCCACCAGGATAACTATGATGGACAAATACAGTGATGAGTTTATATTGGACCTGATGAGCCTGCCCTTTTCGGCCTCGCCGTAACCGGAAAACCCCAGCAGTTTTTTAATTTTCTGAAACATACCCCTTCTCCTCTGTGTCCAAGACTATCTCCCCGGTCACTGCTCTCCGGTGATGTCGCAAAAATAACAGGAACATTCTACCATAATTGAGGTATATAAACAAGGAAGGCCGGTCCTACTTGACAGCCGTAAGGGTAACGGTTCCGGTAAAGTTTTTCTTACCGGTGATCCTGACGGTACCCGCATTGAGGTCGGTGCTTTCAACCACGTACATGGTCTTTGCTATCTTCTTTGCCTTCTTTGCATTCGGGTCAAGCTTTGCCTTAAGGCTCTTGATCTTAGGGGCGTCGCCCTTTCCGAGCTTTATCTTTCCGTCCTTGTCGAATTTTGCCTTGAGCTCCATGCTCTCCTTAAGATCCGCAAGGGAAGCCTTGTTGATGGTAAAGGTGCAGGGATCGGCTTTAAAGGCCTTGTTCATGACCTTGATCAGCTTTTTAAGGTTCTTCTTATCCCGGGCCGTTAAATTCAAAGTCTTAGCGGTCTTATTGTCAAGCTTTTTGATCACGGGATAGAACTGGGCGTCCTTGCCCACGGTCTTATTCTTTTTATATTTGTAGGACACCTTGAAGAGTCCCGTGGCATCCTTTCCGGAAAGGCCGGCCGCATTCATCATGCCGTCAAAGGAGAGCTTTGCGGAGATGGGCTCCTTGTCAGCCTTTATTGCGCCGCCGTTATAGGCTGCCGCATTTATGTAGTTTACGGATACACTTGGCGTAACATCCTTATCACCAAGCTTTACGGCCGTACCCGTTATGACCTTGGTCACTCTGTCACCAAAGACATACCCTTCCAGATCCTCTTCGGATATCCTCCGGGTGTTTTCGTCATCGCCGGCGCTCTGCTTGAGGACCGTGACCTCGCACTCATCAAAGGCTCCGCCATCCTTTGCGGTAGCGGTTATCTTTGCTTTGCCGGGCTTTTTGCCGTAGACAACGCCGTCACTGTCCACGGATGCCACCTCGGTATTGTCACTCTTCCAGATAAGGGTAGGGTCCGGCGCGTTTTCGGGGAAAACACTTGCGTCAAGCTTTACCTTTTCGCCCATCTTCAGGGTGAGACTGTTACTGCCGAGGGCAACTCCAAACACTCCGGCTCCGCTGAATATATTCTCTTTTTCAAGCTTCGGGAGCACCTTTGTCTCGGTATGCTTTGCATCGTTTTTGCAGACTCGCTTTGCCAGGCCCTCCTCGGTCTCGGTGGGCTCTTTGACTGTCTCCCAGGGACCCCAGCTATGCCCCAGGCGTGAAGTAACTATCTCTTCGGTCTCATCCACCTTCACGGAGCAGCCGGCGCAGGTGTAATTGCTCACCCTCTGAGCTTTTCCATCCTCTTCGCAGGTAGGATACTTTATCACAGTTTCCGTGATGCCCGTACCGGTACTGTCGCGATGCTCAGCGGTGACGGGGATAAGGAATTCCTTTACGAAACGATTGAATCTGTCCCTACCGACTATACCGTCGTAAGACTTGCCGGCGTACAGAAGCTTTGTCTTTTCCCCGATACACTTTTCCCAGAGATCGTTCGAGAAGGCTTCTCCGCCGTAACCGAGCTGTACCTGGTAATGGAGCAGATATTCCTGTCCCGCAACAAAATTATAGATACCGCCATCGCCCAATGCCTTAGTGGTATTTACGGTGTTAGTATACCAGTAATTACCGTACTCAAACCCCGGAGCAAGGACTTCATAGGAATAACCCAGAAAAACACTTTCGGTAAGCACAGGAAGATCGTTCCTGTTTATATCCTGCTCGCCATGATTGCTCGTACTGTCACCGCAGTGAGGAACGGGGATCTTATATGCCACAATGCTGTCCAGGACCTTGTACCACTGGAGATAAATCACGGTATCCTCCAGATACTGAAGATAATACTCATCATATGCATGGGCCCTCATGTCGTCGAAATCACGGTATTGTCTTTTTAACCCGATTTCTCCGTCGGTATGCCAGTCGGCGGTATCGCTGACCTTAAGAGGATGCTTCTCCCAGAAATATCCTCCGTCCTTTTTGAATTCCTCGGCATACTTAAGGTACTGATCCCAGGTCATACTTCCCAGGCTCAAAAGCGCGGAGGATATTTCCAGGTAACCCTCTCCCCCGTTTTCGCTGGTGCCTGCGGGCACCCCCGTCATCACATACATTCCTTTTCTTCCGTCTGGATAGTTAAGGTCCACCACCACATTTACGGTGTCCTTGCCGGGAGTAAAGCTCCACACAAAGTAGTACTCACCCTCGCCGCCTTTAAGCTCTGTCTTTTCTCCGTTTACTGTGATAACAGGGAGATCAGCCGGATCGATGTAATAGTCGTTATTTTTAATCACCTTAAACCCAACCTTGGCATAATAGGTCCTGCCGGATTCAAAGGCCTCCCCCTCCTTCATAACATGGGCATCTGACAGGTCTTTATCCGTATACATGGAATCAAACTCTGTCTGATAACTTTCATATCCGGTTGCGTAATTGCGAACCGGATCAAATTCGCCGGATTCGGGCGGCTCCATGGAGGCCGCTCCCGGTTTGAAGATCATCCCTGCGGCGGGAGTCCCAAAGGTAAAGGGAAGGTTTCCGGTGACGGCAGTCATCTCATGCCAGCTTATGACAAGGGTCAGATCTTCAAACAGAATATCATCGGAAAGGGAGTATATGTCGTACGGCTCTGCTACTTCCCCTTCTTTTTCATATGTCCAGTGGGCATTATAACGCTTTCCCGATGCATCCGTTACGCAGGGAATATTATAAAGCTGATCGAGCTGTTCCCCCGTCAGGAAATCCTGCATGCAGAGGCCGCTGTCAAATTGGATAGAAGACTCTGCCCAGTCAGGCAATTCTCCCCTTCCGTTCTTATCAAAGGACAGCTTAAGCTTTTGAGGCGTTCCGACAACAAGCTTTTTATAAGCATAGTACCACAGCTGTCCCCCGGAGGTTTCGTAATAACGGACCATGAGCATTTTACCGTTAAGCCATACAGTCGGAGGATTAGTGTCAAACCTTGTATAGAAACCGTCTTTAATACCTATCTTATAGCATGCATAGTATACCTTGTTGTTTTCAATGGCTGCTGCCTCATATGTACTGTAGGGCGAAACTGCAACGGATATATGGTCAAAATAGGCACGCTGTACACAGGGTGAAAATGATGTGATCCTCAGAGCATCATCACCGGAATCCTTCCTTGGCACTCTGCCGCCAACCTCAAGGGTATAAGTGTCCGAAAGATTGCTTGCCTCAAGCTCGATCGATGTGACTTCCGCTTTAAGATCCTCACGTTTTGCAAAGCAGAGGTTGTAAGTCTTGTTTCCGCAAAGAGTGATGGTTGTCTCCTTCAGGGGAAGAGGAAAATTCTTTGAACCTGCCTTGTAAGCCTTACACAGACTGTCCTCCATGGCCAGGATCATGTACTTGTCCGATATCTCCTTGGGAACGTTGTAAAAATCCTCTCCCAACAGAACATCGAGGGTTACGTTTGTTCCGGTTTTGTATTTTTTTGTCTTTTTATCCGGAAAGCTTTTGAGGAAGTTCATCAGATCCGAGGGAACCCCCAGATCGGCTTCCCCGTCGAGGGACTCTTCTCCCGGATTTTCCTCATCATCGGGGGCCCCCAGATACTCTTCCGGCTCCGTATCAAAACCTGACCAGGCCGAGTGTTCCCCATAGTAATACAAGCCGCCCATGGTGACGGAACTTAAAGACGTTTCAACGGCGGTATAATTCTCCACAACCTCTCCGGAGACCGACTTTGCAGCACTGTTCACAGTGCCGCTGTCAAGGTCTACGATGGCACCGTCCTCTATGATTACCTTGCCGGAGGCGCTGTATAAACCGGCGGATACGGTGGTATTGTCTCCCGTCGCAGGAAAGTTACCTCCGCTGGCCGTTACATTGCTCCCCTTTTTTATCAGCACATTACCGCCCCGGGCATATATACCGCAGCTGTCACGGTTGTAGTCAACAACCTCGGTCATATCCCTTCCCACCGTGTTTACGGTAACTCCACCTCCAACAGTGACAGAGTTGCCCCGGATACCGCGGCTTATATAATTTCCACCGGTATTATGGGTCATATCGGAGATAACGGTAAGTGATCCGCCCTGAGTTTCAAAAGTCAGGTCTTCGGTACAATAGATGCCTTCCGCTTCCCCTCCGTAACCGCTGTTATACACCAGATTGTCTGCGGTATCCGTTACCTTAAGACCAGCATTACTGTTATTGGAGTTGCGTATGGTAAGGTTTCCGGCCACGTAAATACCCATGATACGCCTTGCATAGTGTTTCCCGTCTATATTGCCGGTATCCTGATCGTTTATGCCTCTTATTACTAAGGGATTGTCTGAGCTTGTGTTTGCAACCTCTATTATCAGATCTCCCTCCGCATAGATGCAAGCCTGGTCATAGAAATACCTGCCCTCTGCCATTGTCGGAGTTCCAAAGGACTTCATCTGATTATTGCCCGAAAAGCTTCTATAAAGAGTCAGCACTCCATCCTCAAAGTGTGCACTTTGGTTATAAGCATCGGGATTTGAGCTGTCGAGGACAACGCCCTCAGTTCCCTTTCCCTCTTCGCATGCCACGTATACCCAGGTGGCCGCAGCCCCTGTGCTATCCTCCTCGGGCACTGTGTCAAGAGCCTCCTCACCGGCTGTCTCTTCCGCTATCTCATCCGCCATCTCTTCCGCAGGAAGTTCATCCTCTGCCGCATCCTGCAGCTTTTCCTCAGCATCATCCTGCAGTTCTTCCTCTGCAGATCCCGAAACCACGGATTCCGTTTCCGATACTTCCTCAACAAAATCCCCGGTATCATCGGAAATGGGGGCTGCATATACACCCGTCGATCCGAAGATCATGGAAAATGACAGGATCAATGCAAGTATCTGCCTGTGCATCTTATTAGCTTTCATAAAAACCTCCTTGCGGATAATACGACAGTGAGCCGTAGTGCTCTTATTTTATAAACCGCCAAATATTATACCACACCTTCATATCCATGTGAAACAGACATTAAAAAAGGGACATCGCGGTATCATGGCGATGTCCCTGTTGATCTTAATTTAAATTATTTGATGGAAGAAGCTTCCTTGGTAACCTTCTCAAGTGCTGCCAAAGCCTCCTTGGGAAGTGCGTCGTATCCGCCGATCTTCTCATCGAAGCCCTTAACTGCATCTACACGATTCTTCATAGCGGCCTGAAGAGCCTTTACATAGTCCTTATCCTTAAGGTTGGGAGTGAAGTCTCCGCTCTGTCCGGACCACTTGTTCATGATCTCGATATCGGAGAAAGGTCCCCACTTCTCGAACTTAGCCTTGCCCTCAACGATGGTCTCAAGGATTCCGAGGGTATCCTCTTTCTGAACCTTCTTGCCCATGAAGTCTCCGGTGTTAACGATGTAGCAGTCTACCTTTCTCTTCTCAACCAGCTCCTTGAACTTCTCGTAGTCGTTCTTCAGAGGATAGGTACGGAAAGGATTTGCGTAAGGTACGATACGAAGTGCGTTCATATCGGTGCCTGCAGCAACACGCTCTGCGGTAGAGGTCTTGGTTGCAAGAGTTGCGCCCATTACGGATGCAAGAGCTGCGCCCTTGAGCTTAAGGATGGGAGGAAGGGTGGGATCCTTCATGATCCAAACGATAGCGTTAACGGGAGCTTCGATCTTGTCAACACGGTTGGGGCTCCAGAGCTTTGACTTGATGGCACGGCCGTTACCGTTTCTGATATCCTCGGTAACCAGCTGGATCTTGCCCTCGGAGTCAAGAGTTGCGGAGCAGTTCTGAGCGGTGAGCAGATACTGGTTGTCTGCGCATCCGGTAGGATAATCTGCAGTCTTGTCGAAGTATGTAGGCTCAAGCGCTACGGAAGATCCGGTCTTTACGTTGATAATGAAAGCGTCATCGTGAAGAACGGTGATGGGATACTTGCCGCCGTGCTTAGCATGGGTAAGAGTTGACTTTCCGGATCCTGAAAGACCGAATACGGAAAGGACGTACTTTTTATTTCCCTTTAAGGAGTATTCCTTCTGTCCGCCGTGACATGATGCATAGCCGTTTCTGTTTGCGATAGCCCATGCCATGGTAAGGGTGCCCTTCTTGTGCTCGCCGAAATACTTCATGCCGAGAATGCATGCGCAGTTCTGATCGGTATCGAAATAGCACAGAGTAAGGGGATCGGAAAGGCAGCTGTAGTCAACATCGGGAGCCTCGTGGGGTGCCCACTGAGGATCTGAGAAGATATAGATATCGGGCTCCTTGCCCTTGCCTACAGGCTGAGATGCCTTGTACATCTTAACATACTCATCGCTCATGTACTGGAAGTTGATCATCCAGTTGTAAAGGAGATTCTCCTCTCCTTCGGGAATGAGCAGGTGAGCCTTTACCATGAACTCGGGGTCAAGACCTACGAAGCACTCTGCATGATACATGGTCTTCCATCTGGTCTCATAAATGGCGTCCATTGCCACCTTGTCGAGCTTTGTTGCATCCACACCGGGCTGACCCTTGATGCGGCGTGCAGCTGCGTAACGTCCGGTAACAGCACCGTCGTTGAAAAGGAGCACCTTTGCATCACTCTCAAGACCGAACTCCTCGCCGTGATAAACGGGCATATCGGTCACGATGGTTCCGGGTGAATTCTTGGCAAGCTCATACGCTTCCTTGAGGGTGTTGATCTTTACTACGTTGTTGCCGTAGAAAGCTGCCTCAATAATGGAACGGGTCTTGGAAAAACCGACCTTGCCAGCTCCGATCTCTTTGATCGGATATAAAGCTTTTGTAGACATATAGATTCCTCCTTAAATTATTTTGTTCTAAAACAGCTTCGCATATTATCGCACAAATGAGTTTCAAGTGCAAGAGAACTTTATCCATGAAATTACGATAATGGTGCACAGGCCTCCTCAAGCCAGTCTCTGATCTCACCCTTAAAGAAGGGACTCATCTTTTCAAAGACAAGGGCATGATAATCATTGATAAGTCCCACTTCCTCATCCCATAAGAGCGCCATATCGATGGCGCGCCTGTCTATGGGTACCAGGGTCAGGGGTTCAAAGCACAAAAAACCCTCGTATGCGGATTCGGTGACCAGAAGGGTGTTTTCGATGCGGACACCGAAGGCTCCTTCCTCATAGTATCCGGGCTCATCCGTCACCAGCATGCCCGCCTTAAGGGGAACATCTCCCTTTTCGGCACTCCTCCAGCGTATGGACTGGGGTCCTTCGTGAACACAGAGCCCGGCTCCCACGCCGTGACCGGTGCCGTGGCCGAAGTCCATTCCCAGCTTCCACATACGGTTCCTTGCCATCACGTCAAGATTGCTGCCGCAGCATCCCTCCCTGAAGACCGTGCCCATGAGATGAGCCCAGCCCGCAGCCACAAGGGTATAGGCCTTTTTCTCCTCCTGGGTGAGGGTGCCCATGGCAAGGGTCCTGGTACAGTCCGTGGTGACTCCGGGATACAGCCCGCCGGAATCGCACAGGTACAGTCCCTTCTTTTCGATGGCGACCGAGCGCTGTCTGTCGGGAGTGTAATGAGCCATGGCCGCATTGGGACCGTAGGCCGAGATCGTGGGGAAGGATTCACCGGAAAATCCGGCGATCTTTTGCCTCTCCACATGGAGGAGGTCCGCCGCCAGTCTCTCTGTGACAATCCCCTGCTCCACCTCGTTTTCAAGCTGGAATAAAAATCTGATGATCGCAGCACTGTCATAGAGGAAATACCGCCTGATATTTTCGATCTGCTCCGTTGTCTTAGCGCTCTTAAGACCGTCAATCAGTTCCTTGTCACAGGTTCCGGAACCGTCAAACTCACCGTAGCGTCGCAGCAAAACATTGCTCTTGCCCAGGTGGAACTTAAGCTCGTCCGTAAAGGCGTTTTCGTAGAGATAGATCATGGCCTCATCCATAGTGACCCTGCCGTAGCCGTAGGCCAGAGGATTGTATGGGATATCGCTGCCGGTTATGTTAAAGAGCCACATCACCTGATCCAGGGCCTTTATATCCAGGCACTCTATGTTTCTCCTTTTCATGAGAGCCCGGACTTTTTCAAGTTTTTCAGACGTACTGCCTCCGAATGCTCCGTCCTCCTCGACCCTGACGGCGTTTGCACACACCTCCGGTCTGTCGGGCCATATCTCGTTGATCATGCCCTCCGCTGCCGTAAGATGTATCTTTTTTTCATCACAGAGCTTTTCGAAAAAGCCTCTTGTCTTTTCCGACGTGCAGGAAAGGTTGACCGCTATACACTCACCGCCCCTTATTTTTTCCTCAAGGAAGTCCTCAAAGGCAGGTACCCCCTGCTCACCGTATCTCATTAGGCTTATAACCTCCGGATCCGTCTCTTTGGCCGCCTGGATAAAGAAGCGGCTGTCGGTCCAAAGAAAAGCGCTCTCATGTCCTATGAGAAGTGCTCCGTTCTCGCCGGAAAATCCGGAGATGTGCTCTACGACCCTGTAATGATCGCTCATATACTCGGAGCCGTGGGGATCGCAGGTAAAAGATGCGAACCAGTCCGCTTCCTGTCTGTCCATCAATACTCTCAGTTTTTTTATCACTTCGTTCTTCATGTCTTTTTCCTATAGCACCCTGATATCTGTGACAGCCACCCGGTCTCCCGTGACGGCGGCATAGATCTTTGCGTTTTCATCCACGGTGGTAACGCTCTCTATCTCTATTCCAAGATTTTGTGTCCGTAGCGTCACACGGTTTCCGGTCTTTTGAAAGGTGACCTCGCACTCCAGCCCCTTCAGGAATTCCTGTTTCCACCTGTCCCAGCCCTGAAAGGCGGGGCTTTTTTTCATCGAAAATCCCGTTTGGGCGCCTTCGCCTGCCTCCACCTCGCCGTTGAGCTTGATAAGAGCGTACTCCCGGTAATTCTTCCCTCCGACCTTTCTGTCATCGGAGTGAAAGATCACAATGTAGGGGCAATGCCACACAAGGGAGGCCGACGGCAGGCTCATGGCGTGGAATATGATGTCCCTTCCGTCCTTGATAGGAACACCCTCCGTGGAAGCGCTGCGCTCTTTGTCTATCTGTATATTGGGCAGATCCGACTGCATCCTGTCGATGTAGTCGATCTCTTCGGCTATGCGGTCATAGTCCTCTTTATTGAGCCTTTTATCCACTCCCTCAACCCGGATCGCGGACAGCCGGCAGTTCTCGCCGGTGAGGGCGACAAAGGCCGGCTTTGAAATGTCCGGAAGAGCTATGAGAGCTTCCGAAGTATTCCCCGGACCGGTGAGTATGAGCTTTAAATGATCACCGTGCCTGGCGGCCCTGACCTCATATCTGCCGCCGCGCTTTTCGCTGCCGTTCTTTTTTCCGCCGGCCGCCTTTACGGTCTTGGCACTCTTTACCTCAAGGTTCCTGGCCCCGGTGGTTATGCTGTGGCCGTCAAACCAGATCTCACCATACTCATAGTACCGGTAGGACTTTATGGCAGAGGCTTCTCTGTGGACCCGCCTGTCAAAGGAGTCAAACACGATGACCGAGGGTGCCGCAAAGCCGCCCTCCCCGGAGTTTATTTCCTCACAATCAAAGCTTAGTATCTTAAAGTCCTCGGTGACTGAAATGCCCATGGTCACCTTTTCCCGGTAAGCCCCGCATAAGATCTCGTCTTCAAGCTCCCCATCCTCCTGATGGGCGTCCTCCTCGTCGATAAGGCTGAGCATCACCTTTGTATAATCGGGATCAAAGGCCGTTCCGGCCCCCTTCATGATCTCTTCCCTCACCATGGGCAGGGGCAGTGGATCGAATCCGATCTTTGCACTGGTCATGTGGTCATAGGCATCCGCAAGGGCGATGATCCTGGATATATCCGGGATCTCTTCACCTTTGATGCCGTCAGGATATCCCCTGCCGTCCCAGCGCTCGCAGCAGGATCTGGCCGCTGCGGAAAGGAAGGGAAACTCGGTGATCTGTGAAAGGATCCTTGAACTGATGAGAGGCTTGCGCTTCAGTGTCTCAAGTTCTTCACCTTCCAGATCCGACTCGGGCTTTTTCAGGATGCCGTCGGGTATTGCGATCATCCCCACATCGTGAAGAAGCGCCGCGTAATAAACATTCTCGCATTCGCCGGCTTTCTTTCCGGCCCTCTGGGCGATCTGCCTGGAGAGCTCCGCCACCCTCAGGGAATGGCCGTGATGAAAGCGGTCTTTTTCCTCTATTGCGGTGACAAAGGCCGTCACCGTCTGTTTGAAAAGACGCAGGTTGTCTTTATTGGATCTTTTGCTTTCGAACATACTGTGCTCCGTTTTTACTGCTTACGGTTCAAAAAGAACTCCTCCAGCTTTTGCAGAAGCTCATCCTTCTTAATATTCTTGAGGAAGTAACCCTCGGGCTTAAGGGCCACCACCGCCATAACGCTCTCCTTGTCCCCCTTTCCGGTGAGAAAGATGACGGGGATGGATGCGGTCTCATTGTCGCTTCTTAGCATCTCCAGGACCTGGGGGCCGGTGGTGACGGGCATCTCGTGGTCCAGAAGTATCAGATCCACCTTGTTCTTTCCCAGCCATTTGATGGCCTGGAGGCCGGAGTTTGCCATGGACACCTTGTAGGTTCCCTTGAGCCACTCTCTGACAAGTCCCAGATACTGGGGATCGTCGTCCACTACAAGGATACTCTTTTTAAAATCTCCCGCCTCCATCTTTTCAAAGAAGGAAGCGTTGGCGGATACGTATTTTTCGTTGTCCACGGGCCTGGTGAACTTTTTGTATACCATTTCCGGCGAAATATAACCGGATGCCATGTCAAGGTCGCCATCCTCACCGATGAGGATCACGTGTATACCCTTTTCGTCCGCCTTCTCACATATGAAATGGAGGACATCCTTGGAAATGGGCGCCTTTTCATCCAGATAGACCGTGGCCAGAGCCAGATCCTCAAAGGCGGCATGAATGCTGTTTACGTCTGCGGGCACAAAGCTGCATTCTACCCCCGCGTCCGCCACCTTTTTCACCAGAACACGGACCACAAAGGATTCCTTTCCGCTTATGATAATTGTACGCTTGTTTTCCATGGTTTCCTCCATTTACACTTTACTTGCTTCATTGGGGAAATGCGGCCTAAAGCAAAGCTGCCATATTGTCCCAGTCAAACACCTTCAGAAGCTTTCTGAGCTCTTTAACCTTTTTGTCATCCTCTGCCGGAAGAGCGTGTTCCGAAAGCCGGTCAAGTATCATCTCCACCGCATCGTAGTCCATCTGGGGAATGAATTCCCCAAGTGCCTCATATGCGTCCGCCAGCTCCTCCTCATCTATCATTTCAAGATCTTCACTGCCGGCCTTTTCATCCATCCTTCCCAGCTTTTCCTTGTAGGAATCGTAAAGCTTCAGCATGGGGCCGTTGTTTTTACCGATAAAGCCGGTATCCTCTTTATTGCCCGCCTCCTCGAGGTCGGCGCAGCGCTGTGACAGCTCCATGGCGCCTATGATCCTGGCAGAACTCTTCAATGCATGGACCTTGATGGTATAAAGTCTGATATTGCCGCTCTCAAGGGCATCGCTTATAACCTTTGCGTTGCCGTCGATGGTATCCAGAAACATCCTCAGGGAGTAGAGGTAATTGGAAACGCCGCCGGAATTTCCTATGCCCTCATCCACGTCTATGCCCTCGGTCTCCTTAAGCCACTGCATATCCTCGGGAAGCTCCGTCAGTTCTTCCACCGCATCTTCGGCAGCGGGCTTTTCCATCATGGACTCCGGTATATGCTTCATAATGGTGCGCTCTAAGGTCTCGCTGTCCACCGGCTTTGAAAGATATCCGTTAAAGCCCTTTGAGATATAGAATTCTTCGCCTGCGGTGGCGTTGGCCGTCAGGGCGTAAACCGGAAGATCCTTGTTGAACTCCCTGATCTTTTCTACGGTCTCCACGCCGTCCATTCCGGGCATCATATGATCCAGGAGCACTATGTGGAACCTGGAATTCCTCACCATCTCAAGGCATTCCTCTCCGCTTGATGCGGTGGTGACGAACACCTTGGTGGCCTTTAAGAGTCCCCTCATGACGTTTAAGTTCATGGGATTGTCATCAACCACCAGTACATCCGCATCCGGGGCTATGAAGCCGGGCACATAGGGGCCTTTGGCCTTCCGGTCGTGCTCCACAAATAGTCCCACGGGTTTGTCATCCACTATCTTCTGGGGGATGGCAAGTATGAACTCGGAGCCCTGACCGTAAACGCTCTCGCATGTGAGGCTGCCTCCCATAAGCCCGGCAAATCTCCTGGATATATCAAGTCCCAGACCGGTTCCCTGGATGGAGCTGTTCTTTTCTTCATCGAGTCTTTCGTAGGCGGTAAAGAGCTTTTCCATATCCTCGCTCTTAACGCCTATGCCCGTATCCTTTACGGAAAAACTGATATTGCAATCGTCGTCCCTGCGGCTGTCCATGGAAACCTGGAGCACAAAACCTCCGGTATGGGTATATTTCACCGCATTGGTCAGAAGGTTCAGTACCACCTGCTTTATCTTTCCAACATCGCCGTAAAGCCTTGAGGGCAGGATCTCGTCAACGATAACGTCAAAGGTCAGCTCCTTTTCCGTACTCCTGACCCTGATCATGGAGACAACGGACCTAAGCATGTCCTGTACATCGTATTCCTGTTCCACCAGATGCATCTTGCCGGATTCGATCTTCGACATATCCAGCAGGTCGTTAATGAGCCCAAGCAGTGATTCCGAGGCATTTCGGATATCCATGGCGTAATTAATCACCGACATGAAATAACCCTTGGGGACGTCCTTTGGATCCTCCCTCAGGATCATCTCGTCCATACCCATTATGGTGTTTATGGGGGTACGGATCTCGTGTGACATATTGGCTAAAAATCTGGTCTTTGCGCTGTTGGCCCGCTCAGCCTCTTCCTTTGCCAGGCGTATCTCGTCGTACTGTCTGCGGACCACGGTGCCCTTCATGACACGGAAAACTATAAAGCCCGCCAGCAGCACCACCAGTGCCATCATCAGCACCCTGAATATGAGAAGCTCGGTGAGCTGAGGTTTCTTTATGATATTGAAAACCTCATCCTGGCAGATCTCCTTTGAGGTCTTATCAAGGATCTGTATGTGAAGCCTGTAATCTCCGTAGGGCAGATCCGTGTACTCCAGGGCGGAGAGACTGCTCTGCTCGCATGTGATACCCTGGTCCTTCGTGCCCTCCATGAACACGTGCACCAGCGGATCCGAAAGTGAGTAGTCAAGTACCGAGGGAGCAATCTGTATTCGTCCCGAATGTGCGGGGATCGTGTAGGCACCCGCAGCATCGGGAAGCACGGGCTCATCGTTGATAATAACGCTCCTTATGCCCATGCGTATAAGGGAATCCTGTTCAAAATAGTGGTCTATGTTTACACAGCTGACTCCCGTCCTCTGGGAGATATAAAGATTTCCCTCATTATCCAGAGCGCTGAAGGAATTGCTTGTGGGGGCTCCGGGCAAACCGTTGTTCACAGTGTAGAGCCGGAAATCCTTTATCTCGTTTTTCAGCATATCGTCAGTCTTTATGCTGTAAACGCCCCGTGATGAAAGGATCCACATATTTCCGTTATCGTCCGGAAAGATGTCAAAATTATTGTTATAGGGGAAGGAATCAATGTTTGTAAGCTTCCCGTCCTTAAGAAATTCTATGGAGTTGGAGGTGATGATCCAGTGTCCCCCGTGCTCCTCATCCCTCTTTATCCTGAGGATGACGTCGCTGGTAAGACCGTCGCTGCGGCCCAGCTTTTTCACCTCATCGCCCTTGATCACGTATATGCCGCCGCCGTCGGAGCCGGCATAGATCGTGCCGTCATCACCCTCGGCAACGGTCAGCAGCACGGTGTTGGTCATGACGTCGGAACCACCGATGGAGCGCACTACCTTTTTATCCTTTATAACATTGAGTCCGCCGTTGGTGCCCACAAGGAGCGACCCGTCGGAGGCCAATACGGTGCAGCGTACTTCATTGCTCAAAAGCCCCTTCTCCACGGTAAAGGGAAATATGCTTCCGCTCTTATCCAGGCAGATGAGTCCCATGCTGTTGGTGTAGGTGGATATCCAGAGATTATCTTTATCATCGGCTACAATGCAGCGGATCCTGGTGCCTTCAAGAGACCTGGTGAGATCGTTTTCAACTCTTTTCAGGTCTTTGTCCAGTACCATGAGTCCCGTGTCTGTGCCGATGTAAAGAGAATCATTGTACAGACAGGTGGAATTCACAACGCCGGTCTCTATCCCGGCGATCTCGTTGATATCCCGGAAGTTGTTGGTGACGATCTTCATAACGCCCTGTCTGGCAGAAGCTATCCAGATATTTCCCTGATAGTCGGAGGTGAGCATCTCTATGGGATTGGTTATGGGCACGTTCTTTAGAGGATGGAATCCTTCGCTCTCGTCAAGGTAACCCATACAGTTGTCACCTGCTACCCATATCCTTCCGCATTCGTTTGACACCCAGTGTATGCCGCCGGCAGAGGGTATCCTGATCTTTCTGAAGCCGCCCGATCCGCGGAAAAGCTCTCCGCAGTATACGCAGCCGTCCTCGGTTCCCAGGTAAAGCTTACCGCTTCCTTCGGGATCCGCGAAAATAGTCATGATACGGGATACTCCGGGGAGTCCCTCACCGTAGTACTCCTTAACCTGTCCTTTGGAAACGGAAAATACGGCTCCGCCCTTTGTATTTCCGAAGACCACTCCCGCTCCGTCGGTCACAAGCCTTGAGATTATCTCGTCATTGAGCCTTTCATCCTCCACTGAGTGAAGCTGCATTGATGGATCCACATAGGCAAGCCCGCTTGTGGTTCCGATGTACATATTGCCGTCGCCGCCCTGGGCAAAGGACCTTATGGATGAGGAAGAAAGCCCGTCCTCATAGGTGAATCGAAGGTTGCCGTCATCGGTGATCACCACTACGCCGTTGTCATTGGTGCCCACCCAGAGCCGGTTTTCGTCGTCCTCGTAGATAACTCTTCCGCTGGTAAGGCCATCGGACTGCTGTCTTTCGAAAACACTGCCGTCGTAACGGATTATGCCCGAATACCCGCCTATCCAGATATAGCCGTCAGATGCTGCCGTGATACAGTTGGCATCGGAGGTGGGCAGACCGTTTGTGGCGTCATAGAGCTTTGAAGTATAGCCCACGGCATCCAGCTGACCTGTAACGGCATAACCGCCGCCAATGGGGCTGTACACCTTTTCATCCTGCCCGCCGGCTGTTTCGGAGGCGAAGCTGCAGAGCGTATTTCCCATGACAAGGATGAATATGAACGCGATAAGAGCGATGTTTTTCAAATGCTTTCTGTTCATCTAAGCCTTGCTCCTTTACGCATCCTCGTTGTACTTCTTCAGGATGAGTTTTACCTCGGCCAGGTTCTCGATAAAGACCTCAACACATTTGGGATCGAACTGAGTGCCTGATCCCTCCCGGATTATATCCAGACATTTGTCCAGAGGAAATGCGGGTTTATATACCCTGGGGGAACTCAGGGCATCGAAAACATCGGCCACGGACATGATCCTGGCGGCCAGAGGTATCACCTCTCCGTGAAGCCCCTCGGGATAGCCCCTGCCGTCCCAGCGCTCGTGGTGGTAAGCCGCCATGTTGCGCGCTTCCTTGAGATAACTCCCGCCCTTTACGGTAGCGATGGCCTTCTCCATGATCTCCTTACCCGCCAGGGTGTGGGTCTTCATTATCTCGTATTCCTCGTCGGTAAGCTTTCCGGGCTTGTTCAGTATCTTGTCGGAAATATTAATCTTGCCCACATCGTGAAGGGGAGCACTTCTCACCACGTCGGATATAAACTGAGGGGTGATCTTTTCCGCATAGTAGCCCTTTTTCACCAGACCCTCGGCGATTATCCTCACATAGGCAGAGGTCTTCTGTACATGGGCTCCGGTATCGGAATCACGGCTCTCCACCATGTCCGCCATGGTTATGATAAGGCCGTCCTGCATCTTTGCGGTGGAATCCGAAAGATGTCTGATGCTCCTGAGCTGTTCAGCCTGGGCCTGGGTCATGCGGCAGATGGACCTGTAAAGCTTTTCCACCTCGTCTCCGGTACAGATATCTATGGACCTCAGTGCCTTTAAGTTGTCATCCATGGTCTTCTGGTCCTTCTGTTCGTCGTCAAACTTATCCAGCATGGCGGCGATGGTGCTTATGGGAAAGACCATGAAGGTATCGGTGGTGGAAAAACCATAGGCCAGCACCAGCATGAGGAAGCCCAGAAGGATGAGGCTCAGCTTGATCACCAAAGATTTTATGAAATCCCAGAGGGACACAAGGGAAACGTCGGCGCAGGCATAGCATACCGTCACTCCCGTGTCATCCTTTACCGGATAATAGACGGAGATTACCCAGCCGCTGGCATCGTCGGACTCTATGGGATCTATCTCTTCCCCCGCCAGAAGCTTCGGCAGATAGGGAAGAAAGGCTGGCTCGTACTTTACCAGCTGTCCCGGTTTATAAGCCGTCATGGATTCGGCCTCCAGGTCAAAGATGAACCGGGTACCGTTTTCCTCGGCTTTTACCAGATAGAGATACTCAATGCCCGAGGCATTTTCTCTTATCCTGTAGAGCATCCTCAGTGTCTCTTCATAGCCGTCTGCATTAAAGCCCTTTTCCAGGTATTCGTCTATTTTCGAGGTGTCCACCATCTCTGCAGCAAACCTGGCAGCGCACTGTGCATTGCGGGTCTTTTCGGCTCTTTCGTTGTCGTAGTAGAGCTTGACTCCCACGCCTCCCACGGTCAGTACCAGGGTGAAGGAAACCACCAGAAGAGTCACGGTTATCCTTTTGCGAAGGGAATACTTAACCTCGCCGCTGCCTTTTTTGATATCCGATATCTGTCTGTCGGAAAGAGCCTTCTGTCTCCAGCCGCTCTCGGAAAGCTCCAGCCGGATCTGAAGCGGCAGCAGGTGAACGATCAGCGCAACCATAAGCACTGAAAAGCTCTTGTCCAGAATATTCAGTATGATGTTTATAAAGATAAAGTTGGAAAATGCGGGAAGATGGTTTACCGCGCAGGCAGCCTCGGTCATCACCGCAACCGACGGATTCTGGGGACCGCCTTTCAACCCCCACTGAACGAAGGAGCTGAAGATACCGGTGATAAGACCCGCGGCTATGGCAAAGAGTACCACATCCACCACCCGCTTTACCTTGTGACGCTTTGCATAGCCTGCAGCGACAATGGCTATGATGCCGTTGAGGAAGGTAAAATAGATGGCGTCGCTGTTGAATATGGTGCAGAGCACGTTTGTGGCAACCGCGGTTATGATACCGGGGAATACTCCTGTGAGAGCCGCCGTCCCTATGGTGCCTATGGTATCCATATAAATGGGCAGACCGGTGCAATGCGCCAGAAATGAAAGCAACACATTGACGGCTATCCCTGCGATGATAGCCGCATATCTCAGCTTTTTGATGTTTATGGATCTGTGCGAATTACTCATATATCTTTACTTAGGAAGTACAAGGCTTCCTTCCCTGGGGTTAATGAGCACTTCTCCCCTGTAGTTCCCATAGCCCTTAAGCAAGAGTTTACCATCCTTAAGCTCAGCGGTGTAGTCGCCCTTGGTCATCTTTTTGTTCATGGCCTTGAGCTTAACTTTCTTAAGTCTTATGTTTGTGTAATAAAGGTTCGTGACCTTCACTCCCTTTGATGTCTCCTTGATCTTTTTATAGTCAAGAGGACAGTATCCGATCCAGGCGGGGGTTATCTCGAACTTAACCGGATTCTTTTTGAAGGCTCTCTTTGTGTTTTTATCAACCTTGCCC
>JAFYEL010000063.1 GCA_017544285.1 Lachnospiraceae bacterium
CTCCGGCAAAATAAAAAAGGATGCGGCAGAGTGCAAAATACTCTGCTACATCCTTTTCTTATGCTATATTTCTGCCTAAAAAAATAAATGCGGCAGAGGCATTATTGCCTCTTGTCGCATTTAATTCTAAAACTTACCCCGTCTTATTTCGACTTTTTCCCTGTGAGGAAGTCGGGCAGGCTCTTGCCCTGTTTCTTCCACTCATAGTACTCCGCGGTTGCCGCAAACATAACGTCGCCGGAGGAATTGAGGGCGGTCTCCATGCTGTCCTGGATAACTCCGATGATGAAACCGACACCCACTACCTGCATGGCCACATCCGTGGGAATTCCGAAGAGTGAGCAGGCCATGGGGATCAGCAGAAGTGATCCGCCGGCTACGCCCGAAGCACCGCAGGCACCTAAAGCCGACAGCACCGAAAGTATGAAGGCCGTGGGTAAGTCAACCTTTATACCCATGGTATTGGCTGCCGCAAGTGTCATTATGGTGATGGTAATGGCTGCACCGTCCATATTTATGGTAGCTCCCAGAGGTATGGAAACCGAGTACATATCCTCATCCAGTCCCAGCTTTTCACAGAGTTCCATGTTAACGGGGATGTTTGCCGCGGAGCTTCTGGTAAAGAAGGCCGTCACGCCGCTCTCACGCAGGCACCTGAATACCAGAGGATAGGGGTTGCAACCGAGCATGATGAAAATGATGAAGGGTGCTACCACCAGTGATGATATAAGCATGGTCCCCACCAGGGCGGCTACCAGTTTTCCGTAGGTGGTAAATATCTCAACACCGTTGCTCACAACAGTGTCGAACACCAGACCCATTATACCGAAGGGAGCCAGGTTTATTATCCACCTTACCACCACGGATATGGCCTCGGCAAAGTCCGCGAGCATGACCTTTGTGGTCTCATTTCCCACCTTTTTAAGTGCAAGTCCTATGACAACGGACCAGGCCAGTATACCCATGTAGTTGGCGTTTGCCGATGCGCTGATGGGATTTACGATGATGTTCATCAGCAGGTTGTAAAGCACCTCTCCCACTCCGTTGGGTGCGGCCGCCTCCTCTGTTGCGGCAGAGAGCACCAGGGTCTGGGGAAAGATGAAGCTGACTGCCACTGCGATGAAGGCTGCCATGAAGGTGGTTAGCATATACAGGAAGATAACGGTTCCGAATCTCCGGTCGAGCTTCGCCGAGCCCTTGCAGAGCGAGCTGGTAACAAGCACCGCGACCAGGATCGGCGCTATTGACTTAAGGGCACCTACAAAGAGGGTACCGAAGATCTTTATCCATTCTGCCCCCGGGAATACCAGCGCCAGGATAACGCCGATGATGATACCCACAAGGATGCGAAGGATCAGGCTTGTCTCGTTGTATTTTTGGGTAATTTTCTGTAGCGGTTTCATATAGTCCTCCTGAAAAATGATCATAGTTCATGATATCACGGCAGATACCTTAATGACAACGGCTCTTTACTGTCCTTTCACCGTTATCTTTATTGAATACTTTTTGTTCAGATACCTGTATACGGCCTTGATGCTGTTCTTTTTGCTTCCGTCCACAACAAGGATGTTGTTGCCGGAAACCGAAGCGCTCTTCTGCCTGTCCTTTACTATGGAAAGCTCACCCGAATCTATGGTGGTATTGAAAAGCTTTTTCACATCCAGGTTCATCATCTCCGTATTTTTTATCTTTTTGTATTCCTTCACGGCCCTGGGCTTTTCCACATTGAAAAGAACGGAATACTCTGCACCGTCCTCCATCCTGAAGGTAAGGGTTCCGGATTTTTTCAGGGTCAAGGCGGCAAGGCCTGTTCTTCTGTTCTTTTTTACCTTTGCCACGCCTTTTTCGCAGACAACCTCCTTCACCCTTTCCTTTGTGGTGATCTTCGAGCCCTTTATGCAGGTTACCTTAAGCTCCTTTACCGCAGAGTCCTTCGCGTTTTCAAAACTCAGATACAGGTTTCTCACGGAGCCCAGGAAGGTGTCCAGGGCGAGGGTGTCGGAGGATGAAGCAAAGCTCTGGCCGTTTAAGGGAGTGACTCTTTTTATGGTCTCGTTTTCCGGCCCGGGACCGGGGTCCTCCGAATCTATGGCCGTTCTCACCTGTGCCACAACCTCCTCGGAGAAGGGCAGGACTGCGGCGGAAAGATCCCGGATCCAGGTGTTCCCGCTCCTTCTTCTGGTGGTGAGAGGATTCAGTATGACCGAATACATGCTGCGGACATTCACTTCCCCCTCGCTGTCGGAAAGGCTTCCCGTGTCGGAGATCACATATGCAAGACCGCCGTCAAAGCCGGTGTATATCATGGTATGACCGGAAAAATACAGAAGGGTTCCCGCAGGCATTTTGGAAAAAGCCCTGAGCTTCTCTTCGTCGGTCATCTTTGAAATATCTATCTTCCTTCCGGGAAGTGCCTGCTGCCAGGAGGTATTCCTAGGAAGGGCGAGGCCGCAGCACTTATATACATTCCTGGTAAAAAGGGAGCAGTCCATGGCATCCAGCATACCGCCCCAGCCGTACCTGTCTCCAAGGCAGCCGAAGGCCAGCTTCATGAGGTTGGTCCTGGTGAGGTCCACAAAGCCCTCGCTCACATCGTAGTGCTGTGCGATAAGGGCGCATTTCTTCTCGTATTTTCCGTTCTCATCCCTTGTGGGAAGATAGACTGCGTAATTGTTCCAGCTGCCCCTCTCTCCGATCTTTTCGGGGATCTGTGATACCGGAACCTCCTTGAGTATGGTGGCAAAGGTAAGCTTTACCTCCGAGGAATAGGGTGTGAAATTTGAGGGATCCAGAACTATCTGGTTACAGGTGACCACCACAAAGTCACGGGCTGTCGGATCCACGAGCCAGGCATCAAGCCACTCATCCTTGTCCTTGCACAGGGCCAGGTCTTCACCGTCCACCCAGCCGCTGCAGTTGTCGGAATATCCCCAGTAGAAGGTGTTCCCGTCAACCACGGTCCTCTGGCGGATCACAAAGGGTTCGTTTACATTGAGGACGGTGGACACTATCTCGTTGTCCGAGTCATTGGCACTGTAGCCTATGTATTCGTTTGTGGGGATGCTCTTCATGTCCGTGCGCCTTACCGCCACGCTGTAGGCATTCTCTCTGGTCTCGTCGGTGTATCCGTTCTCGCTGATGGTAAGCGCCAGATCTCTGTAATAGGCCTGATTGTCGGAGATAAGCACTCCGTCGGCATAAAGGGGCTTGGTCCTGTCGGTAGTTGTGCTCTTCACCAGGCTCTTTCTGAGATCATCTGCCCTGTATTCAGATGCCATATTTATGATATCGTGCATGTTGGCATCCTTTTCGGCAAGGACCCTGGTATTCAGCTCCCGGATCTCATCACCGGTCATGAGCAGTCTGTCGTAGTCGGGATCAAAGTCATTGTTTTTGTCGTGCCAGTATACGGGACGGCACATTTCCTCGGTAACATGGGATGCGGTCACAACCTCTCCCACCGCCTCCTCTTCAAAGGCAGAGCAGTCAACGTTCTCCTCACGGCTTACATAGTCGGGATCGGCCAGCGCCGTCACCGGGGACAGAAGGGTGCCCAGCATGGCTGCTGTGAGGACGGGGGTGAGTTTTGAGACTGTTTTCATCTTGCAAAGCTTGATCATTTTCATTTTCATTTTCTTCTTTCCGTTTTTTCTTTCGGGCTCCTTCCATAGGGCGGGAACCCTTCGTATTGTGGTAAAGCACACAGAAAAATAATACTTTGACTTACACCGCTACGTCAATCCCGACACGAAAAAAAACCTTATGAACCGTCCTTCTTTACAGCCTTCCGACCCCGATGGTATAATCACGCCTGAAGATCCTGTGTTTTGTCAGGCATGAAAGGATCCGGGAAAGGAAGGGAAAAATGGACACAGCACAAGGAAAGTTCCGCCTCAGTATAATAGTTCCCTGCTACAAAGTGGAGAAATATCTGAAAAAATGCCTTGATTCCCTTCTGGCCCAGACCCTGGAAGGGCTTCAGATCATATGCATAAACGACGGCTCCCCCGATGGGTGTATTGATATCCTTAATTCCTATAAGGCCGCCCACCCCGATACCTTTGTCATTATAGACAGGGAAAACCGGGGAGTATGGCGCTCCCGCAGGGAGGGGATCGAGGCCGCAGAGGGCGAATACACAGGCTTCATTGATCCCGACGACCACGTCCGCAAGGATTATGCCAAAGAGCTGTATCTGGCCGCCAAAAGAGACCGGGCGGATATAGCCTGCTGCGGTTACGAAAGGGTAGAAGATGAGACCGGCCATGTGTACTCCCGGGAAATGACCGGGTTCTGCCGGGATCATTTCGATATAAAAAAAGACCCTGGACTGCTGACAGAGGTCAACGCGGCTCCCTGGAACAAGATATTTTGCACCTGTCTGATAAAGGACATGCCCGATCTTGAAAACATCCCTCCGGCCCTGGACGACATGATGTTCGCCCAGCTCATGTATCTGAAATGCCGCCGGGTCACCTTTGTAAAGAAATCCCTGATAAATTACACCGTCAGACAGGATTCCATAATAAACAACATAAGCCCTGCCCTCATTCCCAAGATCTGCCGATCCATGAAGGAGGTCCGGGAGATTTACGCACAAAAAAGGCCGGGCATGCTGTTATACATCGACACCCTGGCCTTTCTTCACATCGGTATTTCACTTATGTACAGGCTATACTCTCCGAAGCTTAAGGGCTTTAGCAGGCTCCTTAAGTCGGACCTTGTATTCCTGGATAAAAACTTCCCGGGATGGAGAAACTCTCCCTATCTTCGGGCTTCCTACATCGCCTCACACGACTGCGCCAATCTGAGGCTTCGGATAATGCGGGATGTGTATCTGCTTGGGCTCTTTGAGCCCTTCCTGTTCTTCTATACACTGATGATCCGCCGCCTCAAGCTTGACATCAAGTGGTAGCTATACCCTTCCGCTCCTGAGTATGCCCCTTACCGATTCAAGGGTTATCACGGACCTTGTTGATAGTGCCTGCCATCTCCTGGTCTTCCGAGTAATAGCTTCCAAGCTGCTTGGGATCGCTATGCGCGATCACCATGCCCTCCTCATCGATGATGAAGCCGTAGCCGCTTTCATCTATTGTTATTTCCTCTACGGTGTGCTGAACCTCGTTCAGAACGATATCAAGG
Organism: Lachnospiraceae bacterium; assembly: GCA_017544285.1. Lineage (GTDB taxonomy): Bacteria > Bacillota > Clostridia > Lachnospirales > Lachnospiraceae > UBA1753. The sequence continues at coordinate 5,143 of JAFYEL010000063.1, forward strand.
GCTACAACGCTCTCCCCGTCAGAAAGCATCTGGCCGGTGACCTTCTCCAGATATTCCCTTATCTCTTTGTGATCGGCTGTATCATCTTACGTCATAAACCCGGGTAGCGCCCGAGGTCAGGGGATCATAGGCATAGTGCTCAAGTCCCTCACCCCCCAGATAAAAAAGCTTTCCGAAGACGGAATCCGCCATATCCCTGGTCACAAGGGAGAGCTTCGCATCATGTCCGTCGCTCTCGATTATGACGGTCCAGGTGAGTCCGGCCTCCTGAGATGAGCTTTGGCTCTCCGATGCTTCCTGCGAGACAGCAAATTCTCTGTAGCCTGAGAGGTCACGTACCAGTACTCTGTCTATCTTAAGCGGCTCCTCCCCCCTCTCGTTGGTAAAGGAGGTATATGCGCTGTAATCATCCTCCGTCTTTTCAAGGATCAGATTGAAACCGCGACCTGATTTATATACCGTCTTTCCGTTTACGGGGGCGGATACCCCTACTCCGTCCATTATGGCGGAGTAGCTTTCCGCCGGGAGCTTATCCTTTCCCATACTCATTCCGAAGGTGGCAAACCAGCCCGATATCTTTGACATATCGGGGGTGATGATATATTTTGCGGGAGGTGTGTTTTCCGGGAACAACAGAGCCATCAGAGCAGCCCGGCGCTCCGGATCGCTCTCCTTTCCGGCGAGGAGTTTCTCCGCCTCCGGTGCATCCAGACTCAGGAGCTCGTCCATAAAGACCAGCGTCTCCTCGTTTTCGCCAAAGGTGTCAAGCATCTCAGTGCAGGCCTTATCTCCGCTGCCCAGGAGCATCCTCAGGATATTCGCGGAAAGCTTTTCATCCTTCGTTGCCAGGGCCTTTGAAACCCAGTAGGATCTGATACCGCTCTGGCTTCCTCCGTCAAAAAGAGTTGCCCTGCCGGCTTTTTCCTCAAATACATATCCGTAATCCCACCAGCTGATGAGAACCGTATCTTCCGGGGCCGAGTCCCTTATGGCGTAAAGGGAGGATACCATGGCGTTGGATGCGGAAGGGACCGAATCCCCCGATGCCCTGGAGACACCGTAGAGCGCCGGAAAGGTCATGACGATGATGATCATCACCTTGTAGATACCCTTGTCCATCATTTTCCCCTCATCCATCATGGATGAAAGAAGGGAGACCGCATTTCCTGCCATAAGGGCAACGGGAAGTGCCAGCAGCATTATAAAACGCCAGCCCCTGAAGGCCAGCACCAGGGTTACTGCAAACCACAGAGGGAGAAGGATATTTTCGATGGATATATTCTTCCTGACTATCCTCCTGATAAGGATGGGACACATGACTATGGCGGTAAGGAAGGGAACAATGCCCCCCACCGCGTTTATGATACCGATGTTTGTATCCGTGAGCACCTTCATCTGGAAGAGGCCCGCGAGACCTCCCGTCACCAGAGCGGGCTTTCTGAGCTCGGATATGGAGACGAAGATATTGGGGAAGAGACCGGTACTGCTCCTGAAAATCCCGCTGACCAGGTTAAAGGCCCTTTCGAAGATACCGGGCTCCAGGATGACCACAGCCAGGCAAACGGCGGCAAATATCCCGGCAGGAACCGCCGAGGCTTTTGCCTCCCCCTTCTTAAAGGTGAGGATGATATAGATCAGAAGCGCAAGAGCAAAGAGGCCGGCGAACATATAGTAGATGTACCAGCTGTTATAGAGGGCAAAAAAGCTTATGAGAAGCCCTGCGCCGTGAAAAGCCAGTGCCCTGTATTCCTTTGCTGCGGCTTTTTTCACCGTCATACAGGCAAAGTAGAAAAAGAAGCATGAGACCCATGCTATGACACCGTCGGTATCGAAGAATCCGGGTATGGTGTGGAGAAAATATCCGTAGTTAAGAGCCGCCAGTACGGCAGACACAAATGCCCCCCACAGATTTCCCGTTTCCAGTGCCAGCAGGAAGATGGGGATCACTACCAGAGCAGACATGAACATATTAAGCCAGTAGGCGGTCTGATCCAGTGTCATACCGGTAAGGGATGATGAGATCCGGTATACCCCAATGGTTATCCAGGACATAAGAGGTCTGTAGCCTGTTGCGGCCCTGCCCTCGGGAGCGTAACTCATACTGTCCCAGGGCTTTCCGTCAACAATCTGCCTGCCCGGATGTCCGAGCTCATTTATATCCTTTGTCATCCTGAGATGATAGTAGGAATCCATCTCTGTCAGATAGGGAAGACCCGTTTGGGGATCCGTAAAATAGCTGCCGTAGTTTTCAACCACATTTTTGTGGAGCATGTACCTGGAAAAAACCGACACCAGCATTATGATCATCAGCAATACGGGTATTGCAAATACTCTCTTTATCTTCATTTGGGCTCCTTACCGTTTGATCACACGTGTAGGTTTATGATAGTAAAAAATACATTATTAGTCAAATAAAAAGGACGGGCGGTCACCGGGATATTCAGTGACCTGCCCGCCCTTAGAGGTTGGCTTTTTATTCGAGGATGTTCAGGTTCTTGCCCACAAGACCTTCATGAGCCTTGGGGTCCTGTCCGCCCTCGGGATGGGTTATGAGCCACTTGTTGGTGGCTGCCAGAAGTCTGTCCTCCCAACCCTCATGAACAGTCGCAAGGGGATAGTTTGTGCCCTTGGGAAGTACTATTGCCACCTGGAAACCCTTGTTGTCGGGTCCGCAGGGTGCATAGTGAAGGGTGGTGGCGTAAAGCTCTACCGCCGTACCTGCCGGTACCAGGAAGGCTTCCATCTTTGAGGTCTCATAGGAGAAGTCATCCGTGATATCGCACTGCAGGCCAACGATCAGAACCGCATCCGTTGCCGCAACGTTTATCTCCGAGCTTCTGTGGTACTCAACAGCGTTCAGCTTTACGTTGTGGCCGTTGCAGTAACCGATCTGTACGGGAAGCTCTCCGTAGGTCTTATTCTGAAGCTCGTCCTTGACGGGAAGGGCCTCAAGTGCCTCTATTGAGGGCTCGTAAACCACTCCGTCGGGAACAGGCGTCTGCTTCATGGCCTCTACCAGGGGACCGAAGTCAATACCCTGAACAACACGGCCGTATTTCCTGAAACTTGCATCACTTATATTTTTTATTTCCATAAATTTCTCCCTCGAAGTATCCTTTGAAACCTACTGCGAGATAACACCGTATACCTCTTTCAGAGCCGGGTATATGGTCTTGAACTGCTGATAGCGCTTCTCGTATTTCTCCACGAGCTCTGCCTCGGGATGGACTGTGTCCACAACCTCTACGATGGCATCGGCCGCTTCCTTGACGCTGGCGTACTCACCGTTTGCAACAGCTGCCAGCATGGCGCCGCCCAGAGCGGGACCCTCCTCGGATCTGATGACCTCTACATCAAGATTCATGATGTTGGCGATCATCTTTTTCCACAGGGGACTCTTTGCTCCGCCGCCGCAGATTCTGGTGCGCTTGATGTCAATGCCCAGGGACCTTGCAACCTCAAGGGAATCACGGAGGGCAAAGGCTACGCCCTCAAGCACCGCCTGGGTCATATCCGTTCTGGATGTGTCCATGGTCATGCCGATAAAGGTTCCCCTGGCGTTGGGATCGTTGTGAGGTGAGCGCTCGCCCATAAGGTAGGGGAGGAAGAATACATGGTTCTCACCAAGCTCCTTAATACCCGCCTGCTCGCCTCCGAAGTCGTCTGTCTTAAGGATGTCCTCCATCCACCACTTGTTACAGCTGGCGGCTGAGAGCATACATCCCATGAGATGGAAGCTTCCGTCAGCGTGGTCGAAGGAGTGAAGCGCATTGTTCTTGTCTACGCCGAAGTTCTTTGATGCAATGAAGATGGTTCCGCTGGTACCCAGGGAAATATTGCAGGCTCCGTCTCCTACGGTTCCGGTACCCACAGCAGCTGCGGCATTGTCGCCGGCTCCCGCCGCAACTATGCAGCTCTCGGGAAGGCCAAGCTCTTTGGCTACATCGGCCTTGAGGGTTCCCACAGTCTCGTAGGATTCGAATATCCTGGGAAGCTGCTCCCTCTTTACATCGCAGATCTTCATCATTTCTTCGGACCAGGTCCTGTTCTTTACGTCAAAGAGCAGCATACCCGATGCGTCCGAAACATCCGTGCAGTGCACGCCTGTAAGCATATAAGCTATATAGTCCTTGGGAAGCATTATCTTGCTGATACGTGAGAACAGCTCGGGCTCGTTGGCCTTGACCCAGAGGATCTTGGGGGCCGTGAAGCCTGTGAAGGAGATGTTCGCCGTATACTCTGAAAGCTTCGCCTTTCCTATCTCGTTGTTGAGATAATCGCACTCCTTAACGGTCCTGCCGTCATTCCAGAGTATGGCGGGACGCAGCACCTTGTCGTTTTCGTCGAGGATAACGAGGCCGTGCATCTGTCCGCCGAAGCTTATACCTGCTACTGTTGAGGGATCGGAGCCCTGAACGAGCTCCTTGATCCCTGATCTAACCTGTTCCCACCAATCCTCGGGATTCTGTTCGCTCCACCCGGGCTTTGGAAATGAAATAGGATATTCTTTGGATACTATGTTTACGATCTTGCCGGAAGCCTCCATGAGAAGAAGCTTGACAGCCGATGTACCCAGATCCACACCAATATACAGCATGGACTACCTCCTTTTTATTTAGCGGCATCTCTCTTTGCTGCAAGAATATCGAATACTACTGCTGCCAGAAGGACAACGCCCTTTACTATCTTCTGCCAGTTTGCATCAACGCCGGTAAGTGACATTCCCAGGTTGATGACACCGATAAGGGTTGCACCGATAACCATGCCGAAGATCTTACCGGAACCACCGTATGCGGATACACCACCCACAACGCAGGCTGCGATGGCGTCCATCTCGTAGTTGGTACCTGCAGTTGAGTTTGCTGCCTGGAATCTGGCGGTTACGATATAAGTGGTGATGGCAGTGAGGACTGCCATGTTCAAATAAGCGAAGAACATGATCTTCTTGGTATCTACACCGGAGAGCCTGGTGGCCTCTGCGTTACCGCCTATGGTGTAGAAATAACGTCCTACAGTGGTCTTTGAAGTGATGAAGCTGTAGATCAGCACGATCACAATGACCCAGACGAGAACGGTAGGGATACCGCCTGCCATAGCCAGCTTGTATGCGAAGAGCATGATGGCTGCAACGGAGAGTACGATCTGTACTATCATTGAAACAGCCGAATCAGCCTCGTAACCCTTGCTGAGCTTGGTTGCTCTGGTGGTGACCTTTACAATGGCTACGATAACGCTGGCGATGATACCTGCTATAAGGCATACGATGTTAAGCTCGCCAACGGGTGTTGCAAAAAGCTTACCGGAGAAGATATTCAGGAATGTCTTCTGTGCGGCAAATGAGATGGATCCTGTGGTGCTGTTAGCTGAAAGCAGCGCCGTTCCCCATCCTCTGAAGGCAAGGTAACCTGCCAGTGTGGCGATCCACGGGGGAATGTTTACGTATGCGATAAGATAACCCAGCACACAGCCGTAAACGATACCTATAAGGAGCATTACCAGAATGGACACTCCGGGGCTAAGCTGCTTAACATTCATCAGGATACCTCCGATAGCTCCGAGGAAGCATACGAAGGAACCGCAGGAAAGATCGATGTTACCTCCGGTGAGCATACACATCAGCATACCGGTGGCAAGTATGAACACGTAAGCGTTCTGAGTGATAAGAGCATTAAAGTTCAAAGGCTCAAACATCCCGCCGCCTGTCATTATCGTGAAAAAGATGTAGACCAGGACAAGGACTATAAGCATTGCGTTTTTCTTAAGTATATCTAAAGTTTTACCAGACACGACTCATCCCCTCCTTTACTTTTTCTTTTTATTTGACAGAACGTCAAAGATGATTGCTACCAGAACGACGATACCTTTGACAACCTTCTGGTAGTTAGCTTCCATACCCATGATACTCATACCCATGTTGATGACACCCATGAGAAGAGCACCGATGACGATACCGAATATATTACCCTCGCCGCCGTAAGCGCTGGCGCCGCCGATGAAGCAGGCCGCGATGGCGTCCATCTCGTAGCCCTGACCGAAGGTGGGCTGTGCCTGGGTAGCTCTTGCTACGGTAAGGATACCTGCAAGACCTGACATGAGACCCATGTTAACGTATGCGAAGAAATATACCTTTCTGGGATCGATACCGGAAAGCTTTGTTGCCTTTTCGTTACCACCTACTGCGTAAAGATAACGGCCCATGGTGGTGTTGCTGGTGATATAACCGTATACCAGAAGTACGAGCACGATCCAGATCAGCGCTGCGGGGATACCCTTGTAGTTGGCAAGCTTGTAGAAGAACCACATAACTGCTGCGCAGATGATGGCGGTCTTTGCAAGCTCGGGAACGGCAGGGCTCAGCTCGTAACCCTTGCTCTTTGCATCCAGTCTCTTTGCGAGTACCGAGATGATGTAAGCAACGCAGAGAATGATACCACCTACAAGGCAGGTGATGTTTATGTTCTCTCCGTGGAAGAAATCTGGAACATAACAGTCAGCTCCGCCGCCGAATACGTTGATAAAGTTAACATTGCTGATACCAACCGCAAAGCCCTGAAGAACTACGTTGGAAAGTCCTCTGAAGGCATACATGCCGGCCAGTGTTGCGATGAAGGGTGGAACCTTTACATAGGCGATCCAAAAGCCCTGCCATGCGCCCACCAGAACACCTCCGATGAGCATTATAGCCACTGCTACCCACTCGTTGATATCCTTATCCATCAGGACTGCGCCGATACCGCCCACAAAGCAGACAACGGAACCGCAGGCAAGATCGATGTTACCACCTGTAAGGATACAGAGCAGCATACCTGCCGCAAGCACGAACACATATGCGTTCTGGCTTATAAGGTTGTTAATATTCTGGGGAAGCAGGATGCTTCCGCCGGTCTTGATCTGAAAGAAGATGACTATGGCTATGAGAGCGATGACCATTGTATATTTCTTAAGAATGCTCGAGCCACTGTTCTGCTTCTTTTTCATGCCTCATCACCTCCTCCTGTTGACTGAAGGATGCAAGCCATTATCTTTTCCTGGGTTGCATCTGCCGCAGCCATCTCGCCTACGAATCTTCCCTCGTTCATGACATAGATACGATCGCTCATGCCGATGACCTCCGGAAGCTCGGAGGAGATCATGATCACAGACTTGCCTGCCTTAACCAGATCATTGATTATACAGTAGATCTCGTACTTAGCTCCGACGTCGATACCTCTGGTAGGCTCGTCAAGTATAAGTATATCGGGATCTGTGAACATCCACTTTGCAAGGAGAACCTTCTGCTGGTTACCACCGGAAAGGTTGCCCACGTTCTGCTCCACGGTGGGAGTCTTAGTCTTGAGCTTATCCTTGTACTCAGATGCTACCATGTATTCCTTGTCGGCATCAATAACGCCCTTGTTGCTGACGCCCTTCATGTTTGCCAGCGAGGTGTTGACACGGATGGAATTTGAAAGCACCAGTCCGTTGCCCTTTCTGTCCTCGGTAACATATGCAAGCTTTGCATCGATGGCATCACGGGGATTCTTGAGGATCACGCCCTTGCCGCCGATCCTTAAGGTGCCCAGGAAGCCTGCGCCGTAGGAACGTCCGAAGATACTCATGGCAAGCTCGGTTCTGCCGGCTCCCATAAGTCCGTAGATACCTACAACCTCACCCTTTCTTACGTTGAAGCTTACGTCGTCAACGACTCTGCGCCCTACGTAAAGAGGATGATATACGGTCCATCTGGAAACTTCCATATTTACGTCGCCGATCTTTACATCGGTTCTCTTGGGGAAACGATCGGTGATCTCACGGCCAACCATGCCCTTGATGATCCTGTCCTCATCGATCTCCATCTCATGGCAGTCCATGGTCTCGACGGTGGAACCGTCACGGACAACCGTGATCTTATCTGCCACGTACACAACCTCGTTAAGCTTGTGGCTGATGATGATCATGGTCATGCCCTGCTTTTTGAACTCGAGCATCAGATCAAGGAGTGCCTTGGAATCTGTCTCGTTCAGGGAAGAGGTAGGCTCGTCGAGGATCAGAAGCTTTGCCTTCTTTGCAAGAGCCTTTGCGATCTCAACCAACTGCTGCTTACCTGTTCCTATGTCTTTTATCAGTACACGTGAGGACTCTGACAGACCAACCATCTTAAGGTACTTGTCAGCCTCACCGTAGGTTTCATTCCAGTCTATTGCGTTTTTCTTTCCGCGCTCGTTACCGAGGAACATGTTCTCCCCGATCGACATCTGCGGAACGAGAGCCAGCTCCTGATGGATGATAACGATTCCCTTTTCCTCGGAATCCTTAATGTTCTGGAACTGACATACATTTCCGTTGTAAACGATCTCACCACTGTAACTTCCGAACGGGTACACTCCCGAGAGAACGTTCATCAGGGTACTCTTTCCTGCTCCGTTCTCACCTACCAAAGCGTGGATCTCGCCCTCTTCTACCTTGAGGTTTACGTTATCCAGAGCCTTGACACCCGGGAAAGTTTTGGTGATATTTTTCATTTCAAGTAATATCCCGGCCAAAATTCTTCCCTCCTTTACAAGCTTTTCTGAAAAATAATTTACCCATATTCAGAGACAGGCGGGTATTATACCCGCCTGTTCTGAAACCGCATTAATTCTTTATTTACTTAAGCTGATCCTCGGTGTAGTAACCGGAATCAATAAGGAGCTCTTTGTAGTTGTTCGCATCGGCGAATACGGGCTCGCAGAGGTATGAAGGAACGGTGATCACGTTGTTGTTGTAAGTCTCGGTATCGTTAACATCAACGGTAGCTCCGGTAAGGATCTGGCCTATCATCTTAACAACCTGGCTTGCAAGAGTACGTGTATCCTTGAATACTGACATTGACTGCTTGCCTGCGATCATGTTCTTGGTGTTCTCAATATCGCAGTC
>JAFYEL010000064.1 GCA_017544285.1 Lachnospiraceae bacterium
AGCCATCATCAGGAATCTGATGCAGTCCAGGATAGATATAATAGAGGCAGGTTTCCTTCAGGATTGTGAATACAACAGGGACCGGGCCATGTTCAACAATATTGAGGAGGCAAAACGCATCCTTCCGCCTAAGAGCGAGGGTACGGGCTTTGCCCTCATGGCTCAGGCAGATCTTTACGATTTCTCAAAGCTTGAAAAATGCGACGGCACCGTTGAGTATATCAGGGTGTCTTTTCATGATGTCCACGTGGAAGAGGGCTTTGAAGCCTGCGCCCGGGTTATAGAAAAGGGCTATAAATGCTTTGTGAACCCCATAAACATCATGGGTTATACCGATGCCCAGATACTGGGCTTCATAAAGAGGGTAAATGAGCTTGGAGCTTACTGCTTTACCATGGTGGACACCTTCGGTGCCATGCAGAGGCAGGATCTGGTCCGGCTCTGCAACCTCATCGACCATAATCTGAACAGGGATATAAGGATAGCGGTACATCTCCACGAAAACCAGTCCCTGTCGTTTTCCCTTGCGCAGAATTTCATAGACATCAAGTCCCCCACCAGGGATATATGCATAGACGGCTCCCTTCACGGAATGGGAAGGGTCCCCGGCAATCTCTGCATCGAGCTTATGCTCAAATATATGAACGAGAACTATGGCACTGCCTACGACATTGAGCCGGTGTACGATGCCATCGACGAATACATAATGGAGATAAAGCGCCGGATCCCCTGGGGATATTCCATTCCGTATGCCCTTTCGGCCCAACACAAGGTTCACAGGACCTATGCCGAGTACCTGATGGAGAGGGGCAGGCTTAAGACAAAGCAGATAAACCAGATACTTTCCCAGATCGATGCCGGTCACAAGACCAGGTTTGACCGGGAATATATCGATTCACTATACGCCGCCTACCAGAGCCACAGTATCGACGATGCTTCCGGCAGAGAGGCCTTTTCGAAGCTCATTTGCTCGGGAAATGCTTCCTCAGGCATAACTGCGGCCCGCATTCTCATCATAGGTCCGGGCCCCAGCATACGAAGCCACAGGCAGGATATAGAGGATTATATCTACAGTGCGTCACCCTACGTCATCTCGGCAAACTTCATCTGGGAGGATGTTAAGAGTGACTGCGCATTTTTCACCAATATCCGACGCTGGGAGACCTTCCACGACAAGAGCGGATGCGACACCAAGGTCATCAGTTCAAACCTTATGGACGCGGGCTACGAGTACGACATCGCCGTAAATTATTCGGACTATGCCTACTTCAGGGATATGATCGCGGATAACTGTATCCTTATGCTGCTGAGGCTCCTGGACACACTGGGAGTTAAAAATGTGGCCTTCGCCGGCTTTGACGGTTTCAGGGACGGCCCGAATTTTGCCCTTAACGGAATGGAGAGAGGGGCAGATCACACCCATGACAACGCCCTCACAAGAAGCGTTCTGGAGTCACTTTCCGGAGAGATGAACTTCACCTGGATCACGCCCTCCATCTTCGGTGAGATATAGACGGATTCATTATGAATATGAAGAAAAAAGTTACGGCGGTTTTTACTGCCGCAGTTTTGTTTATTACATCATTTTCCATACCGACTGAGGCATCCGCCGTCCGTGACGCCGCCCTCATGGCCGAAAAGCAGGAGCTCTCCGCCACGCTGGAGGACTTTGACCGTCTTGTGCCCGGGATCGATTACGACTCGGATACCCTTA
>JAFYEL010000065.1 GCA_017544285.1 Lachnospiraceae bacterium
CTGAAGGCACCATATGCCCAGGGTTACTGCTGCCGGATACATTGCCGCGATGGAGAGAACAGATACCAGTGGCGGAGTTTTATCCATTTTGCTTACGGACAACACCAGAAAACCAAGGGCTCCTATAAACAGGATAACAGCATAGATCCCGACACACTGCGAATTCATTATCTCGTGTACCTGCTTATTGGTGAGTTGTTCATACCAGGGTTTGTCCGTCACTTCCCTGCTCCAGACCGCCATATAGACGCCGCTTAAAAATAACCCCAGCAGAACCGTCAACATCCAGACAGTTTTTCTCCAGCGTTTCTTCGGGAAAAACAGCCCTATGATATTTGCCAGGCTGAGACCAAAGGGAGCCCCGAGCGCGAGGACCGCAATAAATAAACATGCTATGGTCTCATTAATATTTCTTACAGTGATCGCCATTTATACTCTACCGTTTCCTAATCTGATAATGTCAATAACAATAATATGATTTTTTCGATTGTATACTTCAATTTCTTTCCTTCCAAAACAGAATTGTACCCTTATTCGAAGCAAAATCCAAGCCATGAATTTACTTGTTTCGTGACAAACCATGAGGAAAGTGATATGTTTTTCTATGGGTTTTTTCCTGATCACAGTTCATGGTGAGTACGCAAATGATAGTAAGGATAATACGTTCAAAAAGAAAAACCGTGGGGATCCAGGTCAAAGAGGATCTTTCCGTAACGGTCAGAGCGCCTCGTTGGGTGAGCCGCAGAGAAATAGAAAGGATCCTTCATGAAAAGGAAGAGTGGATCCATAGGACCATCGAAAAGATGAAGGAAGAACAGTCCCGTCTGAAGGAAAGCGGTATTCGAAAGCTGACGGAAGAGGAAGTCATGGAACTTGCGGACCGGGCGGTTGAATACATTCCGGAAAGGGTCCGGTACTTTGCGGAAAAAATAGGTGTGGATTACGGGCGGATAACCATCCGGAACCAGAAGACCCGCTGGGGGAGCTGCAGCAGCAAGGGGAATCTCAACTTCAACTGTCAGCTGATGCTTCTGCCACCGGAGGTCATAGATTACGTGGTGGTCCATGAACTGTGCCACCGAAAGGAAATGAATCATTCACCCAGGTTTTGGGCGGAAGTGGAGAAGATGATCCCGGATCATAAGGAACTGAGAAAAATATTAAAAGCTCAGAAATACCGTTGAAGGATATAAATATGATAAAACTCGTTGTAACCGATATGGACGGATGCCTTCTGGACAGTAAGGGAAGGCTCCCCGCGGATTTTGAAGAAACCTACAGGATGATGAAGGAAAATGATATCATCTTTGCATCCGCAAGCGGACGGTCCATAGCCGGTCTGATGAAACCCTACGGAAAGCTTGCCGAGGAAATGGCCTTTGTGACGGACAACGGCGCAAGTGCCTATTATAAGGGCCGGCAACTTTTTTCCAACACCATACGCAGAGAAGATTACATGCCCGTGTTTGAGGAGGCTGCAAAGCATCCCGATCTGTTACCGGTGGCCTGCGGGACAGGAAGTGCATGGATGGAGAACATAGACAGCTTTGACGACAGGATCACCGGAGAGCTGAGGAAGTATTATCCCTCCTGGAAGGAATGCTCATTTGAAGCTATCCCGGAGGAGGTGCTTAAAATAGCCCTTCTTTATTTTGACGATATAGAGAAGAACATCTATCCTTATTTTGAAAAATTCAACAATGACAGGATCCACAGCAAGGTGACCGCCTTTGTGTGGATAGATATATTCGACGCTACCGTGACCAAGGGAACGGGAATAAAAGCGCTCCAGGAAAAGCTTGGTATCTCCCCCGATGAAACAGTGGTGTTCGGTGACTACTTAAACGACCTTTCCATGGCGGAGTTTGCGGTAAGATCCTTCGCACCCTCAGGTTCCCATCCCGAGGTAAAGCAGGCTTTCACGGATGTGATAGGTTCGAATGACGACGGAGCCGTAACAGAAACTATAAGGAAGATAATACAGGACGGAATATAAATATGGTACATACATTTACTCTTAACCCTTCTCTGGACATGGTGGTATCCGTGGATCATCCGGAGTTTGGAAAAACCAACCGTTCATACAACGAGAGCATTTATCCCGGAGGCAAGGGACTCAACGTCTCCTTCGTGCTGACGGATCTGGGAGTAGAAAATACGGCGGTATATTTTGCGGCCGGCTTTGTGGGAGAAGAGATCACCCGTCTGGTATCGGAGAGAGGGATCAAAACCTGCCTTCTGCCCCTTGGCAGCGGAGTTTCCAGGATTAACCTCAAACTGCGCAGCCCAGAGGGGACTGAGATCAACGGTTCGGGACCCGAGATATCCCCTGAGGATGAGGCCCGTCTTTTCGAGTATCTTGACAGTGTGAAAAAAGACGACTATATTGTGCTTTCGGGCAGCGTGCCCGGGACCATGAAGAAAGATATATACGCCAGGATGATCCGGGCGCTGGCCGGCAGGGATGTGCACATCGTTGTGGATGCCTCCGGCAGTCTTCTCGAGGAAGCCCTCGAGTACCGTCCCTTCCTGGTCAAACCCAACAGACAGGAGCTTGAAGAGCTGGCGGGACGCAGGCTTGATGGCAGGGAAGACATAGTGGAAGAGGCGAAAAAGCTGCAACGCCGGGGAGCCGAAAACGTGATGGTTTCTCTTTCCGGAGAGGGGGCCGTCCTTGTTTTTGGGGAAGAAAGGGTTTATTATCTGGGAGTGCCCGAGGGACGGCTTGTTAATCCCGTGGGTGCCGGCGATTCCATGATAGCCGGGTTTATTGCCGGATACCTTCAAAGCGGTGATCAAAAGCAGGCCTTCAGAACAGCAGTGGCAGCGGGCAGCGCATGCGCTTACTTTGAGGGTTTTCCCACAAAGGACAGCATAGAGGAAATACTGACATACTGGAAAGCAGACATAAACGAGGATTGAAGAACAGGTAGCGGCTTATGAATAAGAAGATTAAATGGATACTGATCGTGATGGCCGTGTTGTTTGCGATCTTTTGCGTGGTGGCGTATCTGGGGATTCGTGATTATACGGACACCCACACCTGGGCCACGGTGACCGTATCCGGAACAGACAATGGCGAAACGGCGGATGCATATTATTATCAACAGGAATGTCTTAAGAACGACCAGATATCGATCGGAACTCTGACCCTTGTGGTGACCGATATCAAACATGACGGGACCTTAAGTTTTTCGGTAAAAAACGGCGAACTCAAAAACTATAACGGAGAGACTATCACTTCGGACGTTCTGCAGTACGGAGTGCAAAAGAATTATTCCCACGACACTCACAGCTTTTCACTGTGTATCACGGATAAGAGATATCAATAGACAGCCAGGACTTAAGGAGGAAAAAAATTGTTCCGTAGTAAACTTACAAAATATAAAACCATAGCATTCATTTTGATCTGCGCTCTGTCAGTGTTTGGCCTGTCTTCATGCAAGGGAAAAACAGAGGAACTCGCACCTGCGGAAACCGCCGAAAAAACCGAAGAGATTTCCGGTACTGAAGAGTCAGGGGCAAAACCGGATGAAAATCCGCCTGCAGATGAAAAGCCCGATGCGAAGACCGAAGAGGTTAAAGAGGAGGCAGCGGGCGCTTTCTCCGAGGCCTTTGAAAAAGGGCTTGTCCATAACAACGGAAGCTACTTTGTAAGGATAGACGATAAGGTATATTTCAGAAATATCCCCATGGATTCCATGGAAGAGGGAGCCATATTCGGAGATTTCCTGGGAGGTGAAAGGAATACGAAGGACTGTCCCCTCTTGTGCTATGACACGGAATCCTGTACATGGGATGAAGCCGGAAAGATCTCCGGCGTGGGTAAACTTTTTGCCTGTCCCGGTGGATTTTACATCGGGGATGTGGATGAAGAAGGAAACTACACCACTTACTTTTTTGATGCCAAAACCGGAGAAGAGAGCAAGTACTATGACGGCTCGCCCCATGGAGTATCCGACAGCGGTGAGCTTCTGGCGGTGGAGCAGTATACGTCTTCGGGCTCCGTCATTTCACTGATCAAAGACGGAAAAGAGATCGCCGGCTTTGGAAACGAGTCCCTTTACTATGAGTACTGCGGCTTTGCCGGGGAAACCCTTATAGTACTTTCCCACGATCAGGACGGCGAATGTGTGCTCTGCTCCGTGGATGAAAAGGGAGAGATGACGGAACTGGGACCTGTCAGTATGAGCGGATATCCCTGCTCCGAGCAGCTTGAAGTCATGAAGGATGATGTTTACCTTCTTGCCGCCTGCTACGAGGGCACCGGTCACTTCCTCAGCGAGTGGAAAACCTTTAAAGCTACTCCGGGGGTAAAGGACAGCATTGCGGAGTACGAAGCGGGTAAGGATGAGTATTACGAAGAGTCCGGTGCGGATGATGCGGAAGGCCCCGAGGAGGCGGTTCCGAAGATCTGTTTCGACACCGGCGGAAATCTTTTCTACTCCGGTCATCAGCCTTACAAAGCTTACATGGGCAGTCCCGATAACGGGAGAGACAATCTTTATTACTACAACGATATCTACGATAAATGTCTGTTGGTAAAGGATTTCCTCGACAACGATTACGGTGATACCTGTTCCATCGTTCAGGATATCACTTCGGATACGGATACCGTGTTTGTCATTTATGCGGATGTGGAGGCCGATCCGGAATACGATATAGGATGGCGTACGGGTTACCGCAGAACGGGCTGGCATATCTGCGCCATACCCTATGGGTACGGACATGAAGACGAAAACGGTCAGGCAAAGGAGATACTGGAACTCAACTCCGATACCCCTGCACAAACGGAGGAGATCGAGAGTTTTTCGGGCAACATGTCTGAGGCTGATATGCGTAAAATCGAGAGGAAGCTCAACAGTATAGGCTACTACGGATTTTTGCACGGCACATACAATGATCCCACCGGCGTAAGATGGGATGAGGTTTTTTACGTGGGCGCCGGGCTTGATGCGGACAACGGCTTCCCTTCGAAACAGATCGTTGATGAATATCTTAAGGAGACCGGAGACGAGGAACTGTTTACGGATCTCACGGTGGTGTCCGGACAGGACGTCAGGGACTACGTAAAAAAGACCACGGGCCATGATTACTCCGAGATGAAGTACCCCTTAACCTGGACTCATCTCAGGAAGTATGACCTCTATGCCTTTCAGCATGGGGACACCAACCAGTCCATGATAAAGGTTATTTCGGCGAATTTTGAAAACGGCGAGTACAAGGTCTGCTATGAGAGCGACTGGGGTGACAGGCGCTGCGTCACCTTCGTGGATAAAAACGGTTCATACCGGTTTATTTCCAATCTGCCGGTAAAGGGTGCTTCGGGTATGACGGAATACTCATATCTGACCGAGGGTATGCTGATACCCGACAGCGATTCAAGGAAGCTCACGGAATCGGATCTCTCCGGCTTTGATGTGGATGAACTGAGGATCGTCCGCAACGAGATCTATGCCCGTCACGGAAGGAAGTTTACGGATAAAAAACTTCAGGAGCATTTCGAATCCATGGACTGGTATGTTCCGAGGATCGATGCCAAGGATTTCGATGAGGGAACTCTGAACGATATCGAGATCTACAATCTGGATCTCATAAGCAAATACGAGAAGAAAAAAAGATAATTGAAAGGTTTATATAGACATGGACGTGAAACAGGATAAGTTAAAACCGATGCTGTTTTCCGTTATAAAGAAATATAACGGTACCAAATTCATCACGGATCTCACGGCGGGAGTGATAGTCGCCATAATTGCACTTCCCCTGTCGATCGCACTGGCCCTGGCCTCCGGCGTGGGCCCCGAGCAGGGTATTTACACAGCCATAGTAGCGGGCTTTCTGATCTCCTTCCTGGGAGGAAGCCGCGTTCAGATCGCCGGCCCCACAGCCGCGTTTGCCACCATAGTTGCGGGCATCGTTGCGAAAAACGGAATGGACGGTTTGGTGCTGGCCACCATCATGGCGGGAATACTTCTTGTGATCATGGGATTTCTGAGACTGGGATCTCTGATCAAGTTCATTCCCTATACCATAACCACCGGCTTTACCTCCGGTATCGCAGTGACCATCCTTATCGGACAGATCAAGGATTTCATGGGCCTTACCTATCCCGCAGGAACGGTTACCATAGAGACCATGGAGAAGATGGAAGCCATAGTGCGCAACATCGGCACTACCAATATTCAGGCAGTAATGGTGGGTCTGATATGTCTTGCCATTCTGATCCTGTGGCCCCGCATTTCCGAAAAGATCCCCGGTTCCCTCATTGCCGTTATCGTCAGCATTCTCATGGTTAAGTTCATGAATCTGAAGGTGAATACCATCGGAGATCTCTACACCATCAGCAACGCGCTTCCCGTACCGAAGCTGCCGGCGATATCCCTGAGTGCCATAAAGGCCGTTGCACCTGATGCCTTTACCATAGCCATACTTGCCGCCATAGAATCCCTGCTGTCCTGCGTAGTGGCCGACAGCATGATCAATTCCCACCATCGTTCAAACATGGAACTGATCGCTCAGGGAATCGGAAATGTGGGATCCGCTCTCTTCGGAGGCATCCCCGCCACCGGAGCCATAGCAAGGACAGCGGCCAACATAAAGAACGGAGGACGTTCACCCATCGCCGGTATCGTACACTCCCTGGTGCTGGTACTGGTGCTGGTACTGCTCATGCCCTACGCCGCACTGATCCCCATGCCCGCAATTGCAGCCATACTCTTTATGGTGGCTTACAATATGTGCCAGTGGAGGACCTTCACCCACCTTTGTAAAACCGCACCGAAAAGTGATATCATAGTGCTGGTAATGACCTTTGTACTGACGGTTGTATTCGATCTTGTTATCGCTATCGAGGTCGGTATGATAAGTGCCTGCGTGCTCTTCATGAAGAGGATGAGCGAGGAATCCGCTGTCAAAAGCTGGAAGTACTACGATCCCGAGGAGGATCCCGACGGAATAGAGCTGAAGGAGGTTCCCCGTCATGTACGTGTATATGAGATCTCCGGCCCCATGTTCTTCGGCGATGCCGACCGTCTTGCACAGGTTGGTTTCAAGGACTTCACAAAGGTAATAATAATAAGAATGAGAGGCGTTCCGGCTCTGGATGCCACCGCCATGCACTCCATGGAGCAGCTCTACGAAAGATGCGAGCAGAACGGAGTCAAACTGGTATTCTCCCACGTTAACGAACAGCCTTACCATACAATGGAAAAGAGCGGCTTCATAGAGAAGGTGGGAGCCGATAACTTCAGACCTCATATAGATGACGCCATCGCATGGGCGGCATCCCTTTAGTAATGTTGATCGGAGGAAGACAATGCTTAACGAAATGGTATACGAATATCTGAAAGAGAAGGGATTTGCGGACCGTATCACGGAGCACAAAGAGACCATCGATACGGTGGAGCATGCAGCGCAGCAGATCGGATGCAGCGAAGCCGAGATTGCAAAGACCCTCTCCTTTATGGTAGATGAAAAGCCGGTGGTTGTTGTCATGGCCGGTGACGGTCGTGTGAACAGCTCGAAGTTCAAGGCCCAATTCCACACTAAACCCAGCATGGTTCCCAGAGACCGGGTGGAGGAGCTGATAGGATTTCTTCCCGGCGGCGTATGTCCCTTTGGAGTCGACAAGAGCATTCCCGTTTGGCTTGATGTCTCCATGAAAAGATTTGAGTACATCCACCCTGCGGGAGGCAATGAGTTTGTCTCCGTAAAGCTCACTCCCGATGAACTGGAGCAGGCCTGCGACGCCATGGGATGGTGCGATGTCTGCAAGGGATGGGAAGCAGAGTAAAGGATTAACGGTATGGAAAAATACAAGGTCCTGATAGTTGATGACGACGAGGTGATAGCCCAGTCCACGGCGGAATACTTCAACATGTTTGAGGTACCCAGCGCCTATGTGACGGGATATGAAGAGGCGGAAGCATTTCTTGATGAGCACACCGTCTCACTGCTTTTGCTGGACATAAACCTGGGGGACCGGTCCGGCTTTGATCTCTGTAAAAAGATCAGAGAAAATTACGACATGCCCATCCTCTTCATCAGCGCCAGGACCAGCGACGACGATGTGCTGATAGCCCTCAACATCGGAGGGGACGACTATATTAAAAAGCCCTTTACCCTGAGCGTGCTCCTTGCAAAGGTAAAGGCCATTCTTTCCAGATATGAAAATGCCAGAGCGGCGGCTATGTCGGCAGAGAAAATGACCGCCGAAAGAGACGCCGGTGCATTTTTCGCAGAGGGCGGCTGCGTCAGGTTAAACTCAAAGGTGAGCCTGGATACCGGCACGAGGCAGCTTCGGAGCGGGGACAGTCAGATCCCTCTCAAGGCCATGGAATACAAGCTTCTCAGCTATCTGATAGAAAAAGCCGGCAGGGTAGTGACAAAGGACGAGCTTCTCCGGAATGTATGGGACGACGAATTCATAGGCGAGGGAACTCTTGCTGTCCACATCAGACATCTGAGGGAAAAGATTGAAGAGGATCCGAAGGACCCCGTGCTTATAAAGACCGTATGGGGAGTCGGATATATGATGGAGCCGGGTGAAGAGTGAAGAATTATTACAGGATCGTGGTGACCGCCGGGATAGTCTACGCCCTTATGGTGCTTGCTGTGGCTCTCATTACCGGATGGAGCACAAAAAAAGATCCCGAAAGGATCGAAAACGTACTTAAACTGAATGATCTGGCCGGTGCCGCCGCCGAATGCAACGGAGATTACGAGTCTCTGGCGGGCAGAGCGCCGGGAGTTGATTTTGCTGTTCTGGACATGACCGGAAACATCCTCTATTCCTCCGTGGCAGAGGATGGGTATCCGGAAAATCTGTCGGTTTCCGCCGCAATAAAATCCGGACTTCCCTATGAATACATAATCGAAGGAAATCAGCTTCGGGGATGTGTCATCATCTTGGATGACGGCCTCGGAGGCATCAGAAGGATGCGTATCATAATGATCGCCGCCCTTTCCTGTATGGGCGTAGTACTTTTGCTGGGGGCCCTGTTTTTCGGACTCTATGTACGGCGCAACATCTACGACCCTTTTCAGGATATGAAAAATCTGGCGGGACAGATCGCCGACGGCAAACTGGACAAGCCCCTTAAGATGGACAGGAACAATCTCTTCGGCGCCTTTTCCGAAAGCCTTGACATAATGAGAGAGGAGCTTAGCGCATCGAGGGAGAGGGAGGTAGCTCTAAGGAGACGTGAAAAAGAGCTGGTAGCTTCCCTTAGCCACGATCTTAAGACTCCCATAACCGGCATCAAGCTCACCTGCGAGGTCGTAAAAGCCAGGGCCGAAATTGAACATGATATTTCTCCGGACCTTGAGGAGAAAGTAGATAACATATATAAGAAAGCCGACCAGATAGATGTGCTAGTAAGGGATCTCTTCCAGGTGACCATGGAAGATCTGGGTGAGTTTAAGGTAAACTGTGAAGATGTCTCATCGGATTCTCTTTCCGAGATAATAAAGAAGTACGACGACAGAGGACTTGTATCCCAGGGTGAGATACCCGGGGTGCTGATCCGCGCGGATCTGAAATGCATGAGCCAGGTCATCGGCAACATCATATCCAACTCTTATAAATATGCGGGTACGGATATAGAAGTAAGCTGCAGGCTGGTGGATGAATACCTGGAAATGAAGCTTAAGGATCACGGTCCGGGAGTACCCGCGGACGAGCTGGCCCTCATTACAAACAAGTTTTACAGGGGGAAGCAGTGGGCCGAAAGCAAGGAGGAAGGCAGCGGACTGGGACTTTACATTGCAAAGAGGCTCATGGAAAAAATGGACGGTGAACTGCTGCCGGAAAGCCTGGGGGATGGATTTTGCATTACACTTCTCATTCCGCTCAGTTAAGAATTTGATAAGAATTTAATAATAGTCTGATAAAGAAGAATTTTCGGAAGCCATATATAATATGCCTGTAACGTGGAAAATACGCGAAAGGATGTTATATATGGCTTCTTCTATTATCAGAACAGAAAAACTCTGCAAGTCATTTTCAAACGGCGGCGTACAGCAGCATGTCATCAAAAACCTGGACATGGAGATCATGTCAGGGGATTTCACGGTGATCATGGGCTCCTCCGGTTCCGGAAAATCCACACTCTTATACGCTCTGTCGGGAATGGACAGGCCCAGCATGGGAAAGGTGATCTGCGGCGACAAAGAGATCCAGGATTACTCAAACGATGAGCTGGCGCTCTTTCGCAGAGACAACTGCGGATTCGTGTTCCAGAGCGTGTACCTTCTGGACAACCAGACGGTGCTGGACAATGTGCTCACCGCGGCCTTTGTAAACCGGAAGAATTCCCCGGAGATCGTTGAGAGAGCAAAGGAGCTGCTTAAAAAGACGGGGCTTAACGATGAGGATCTCAAAAAATATCCCAACCAGCTCTCCGGAGGAGAAGCCCAGCGCGTTGGAATAGTGAGAGCTCTTATAAACGATCCCAAGATACTCTTTGCGGACGAGCCCACGGGTCAGCTTAACTCCGCCTCAAGCCGGGACGTGCTGGATATATTCAGCGAGGTTCACAAAACCGGACAGAGCATTGTGATGGTAACCCATGATATAAAGACAGCACTCAGGGGAACCAGGGTTCTGTATCTTCGTGACGGAGGTATAGTTGGAGATCACAGGATGCCTCCCTTCACGGAGGATGACAGCCGTGAAAGAAGAGCGGACCTTTCCGACTTCCTCGAGGAAATGGGGTGGTAGCATGAAAATACTCAGATTATCCCTCTTTAATCTAAAAAGGAATAAAAGAGAAGTTCTGGGCATCATCTTCATGACCATGATCACCGCCCTGATGCTCACCATAGTTCTGGTGAACTATGAAAAAATCGATACGGCCTTTGCCGAAAGTTTTGAGGCCTCCGGTTCCGTCAGGAATTGTGTGTTCTTCAAGGAGGATACCTACAGGGAGAGATTCAAAAGCATCCTGGAAGAGGAATATGACGTGGGAGAAGTTTCGGAGGGTCACTTTATCTACACCACCCTGGTGGATACCTATTCTTCCGACGGGGATGTGGTGTCATATAATTTTTCTTTCGTCACAGAGGGGACGGAGCGCAAAATAGAGAGCTTCAGAAAGCTGGATCATCTTCCTGATGAAGAGATCGCAGCGCTTCCCCACCCCATATGGCTTCCGGCATCCTTTTGTTTCGTGAAGGGATTTGATATCGGAGACAGCTTTACCATCATCAAGAACGGAGAGGAATATCCCTTCACCATAGCGGGATTTTATGAGACCGGCCTTATGAACTCTGACGGTTATACCTATAAGCTGGTCATACCGGATGAGGATTACGAGCTTTTTGCAAAGCTCTTTGAATCCGCATTTTCGTGGGAGGGTGTGGGTTTATTCTTTAACGCCGCAGACTTTGACTACGACGAGTATCTGAAAAAATGTAACGACGCGGCCTCGGAAAACCTGAGTGCCTACACGATCCCTTTCTTCTATGAGTACGAAAAGAACAACGAGAATCAGTTTCTTACGATCTTTCTGTATATGTTCATGTTCTTTGCTCTGGTGACAATGGTGGCCGCCGCCTTTATGATCCGGCACAAGGTCACCGGAGACATAGAGGATCAGATGCAGAGGATAGGAGTGTTGGAGGCCCTTGGCTACAGATCCAAAGAGATCTCTCTGGCCTATCTGTTTGAATACGTGATAATGGGCGGCGTCGGAGCTGCTCTGGGAAGCGGTATTGCTCTTACCCTGACTCACCCCATAAACCTGATCAGCCGGCAGCTGCTGGGAAGAAGCGTAAACGGGACAGGTAATTTGAGCGGCGCCCTTCTCTCGATCCTTGCGGTAGTCGTTCTGGTGGTACTCTTTGCCCTGTTTAAGGTGAGAACGGTAAAGAATTACCCGCCGGTGGAGGCTTTGAGGAAGGGTATAAAGACCCATCATTTCGGAAGGAACATCCTTCCTCTTGATAAGCTTTCCATAAATGTTAACGCCCATCTTGCCCTGAAGGGACTTTTCGGAAACCTGAAAACTTCCCTGGGGATATGCATTTGTATCCTGGCAGCGGGCACGGCCTTTTTGTTTGCCACTCAGTGTTTTGATTTTTTCAAGGACGGACCGGAGGGGCTCATATCCATGATCGGATATGACTCGGATACCATCAGCGTTCATATAATGAGCGGGAGGGATATTGATGAGATAAGGGACGAGATACTGTCGCTGCCCGAAGCAAGGAAGGCTCTGAACGGATATGACTTTGAACAGATCGCCGTAAAGGGATCTTCGGATTCGGCTCAGGTGAATTCCTTCGGTGATTTCAATGATGCCGAGAATGTGATTCCCTACAAGGGAAGATTTCCGAAGCATGACAACGAGGTGATGATCGCAATCCGCAGGAGCAGAGATTCGCTCCTGGATGTGGGAGACAGTATCATACTGGAATACAAGGGCCTGGAAAAGAGCTACGTGATAACGGGCATAGTCGGTTCCATGCAAAACGGCGGTACCGTGGTCTATCTTACAAACGATGGCTACGAAAGGCTGAATATAATGGCCCGAAAAAACGTGATCAGGGTTTATCCCGCTGAGGGCGTCAGCATTTCACAGCTTGAAAAAGCCGTTGATGAACATTTCGGAGGAAATGCAAAGGACGCCGGTTTTGTACCGGATGCAGGTGACGGACTTGAAGATAAGATACACAAAGCGGTCAGAAAAAAGATTGCGGTCATGCTCAATCAGTACGGTGTAACCGATGTGGATTATGCCGTGAAGGTGGGCGATGAGGTTATCACGGGAAACAGCAGGGAATTTGCCATAAAGGAAATTACCAATTTTGAAGGCATAATAAAAACCCAGATGGTGCCCATCGCCGAAACCTCAAAGAAGTTTACTTTTCTGGCCATGCTGATCATCGGGGCCATCGTGGCAGTGCTGCTTGCCGTTATCACATCAAACGATGTCAGAAGGCAGAGACACCGCCTGGGTATCATGAAGTCTCTCGGTTATTCTTCACAGGATCTGATGATACAGCTGACCCTTAAGCTGATGCCGGTGGTGATATTCGGAATGATCCTTGCTTCACTCTGCGCGATCTGGGTAAACAAGATGTTCTGGGGTGTGATCTTTGCCACGGTGGCAGAGACGGATATTTTTGTGATCCTCATTTCGGATGTGCTGTTCATAGCATTCTGTTACCTTGTTATATACATCAGTTCCGGCAGGATAAGAAAGATATCGGTTACGGAGCTGATCACGGAGTGATAAGACTTTTGTCGGAAAGGTCGAATAAGATGAAAAAAGGAAATAATATGATGGGAATTATGCTCCCGGTGGCAGTGATCCTGATGTTGGCATCTCTTCTGGCGGGTAATCTCGAAACGGATGTAAGGGCTGAGGAGATTCCGGAAAATGCTGCGGAATATAAAAACGGATGGGTGTCATCCGACATAGACAGGCAGTATGTTTACTGCGTTGGATCCGTGAGCAAGGTCTATGCCACGGCAGCAGTGATGCAGCTTGTGGAAGAGGGAAAGGTGGATCTTGACGGTCCGGTCACGGATTATATCTCCGGCTTCAGGATAGCGGATCCCCGATACAGGGATATCACGGTACGCATGCTTATGAACCACACCTCCGGTATCATGGGAACTTCCAGAAAAGGCATGCTGCTTTTGGGTGACGTAGACACCTGTCACATGGATCATCTTTTGGAAACCCTCTCGGGGCAGAGACTGAAGGCCGATCCCGGAAAGTACGCAGCTTACTGCAACGACGGTTTCGACCTGCTGGGACTTATAACCGAGAATGTTTCGGGCATGAGCTTTTCGGATTATGTCAAAGAAAAGCTTGCCGCACCTTCGGGAGGCACCATGACGGGAACCGGATATGATATGACTTTTTCAAAGGATCTGGCTCCTGCATTTTCATCCGACTATCGCCGCTGCGAACCCGGAGGTTCCATGTCTCCGGGCGCAGGCGGTGTTTATGGCACTGCCTCCGATGTGGCTAAGTTCGGCTCAGGATTTTTCTCCGGAAACGATACGCTGCTGTCTTCACGATCAAAGACGGAGATGGCAAGGAGATGGAATGACTCCGATGAGTATATGGACGGATGCGGCCTGGGCTGGGATTCGGTGGACGATGAACCCTTTGAGAGCGCCGGAGTAAAGGTGCTGGGAAAGGGCGGAGACGACGGTCTGAACCATGCATATCTCATGGTGGCTCCCGATGAGGATATCAGTATAGCAGTGCTTTCAAACGAAGGCTCCAGCGCTATCAACGGGATTTTGTCGGGAGAGATACTCAGGGTCTGCCTGGAGGAAAAGGGGATCGCTTTTGAGGAAGAGAAAACGGAAATTTCTCAGGCTGTCGATCTGATCCCTGAGTCCTATGACGAGTATGCGGGCAGTTATGTGGTCGCATCAGAGAGGGGTGAGTGTATCAACCGCATCTCTTTCCCGGATCACAGGTACATGCATGTGGAGGAGATAGGGCCTTACAAGACCACCTGCAAAGATTATGTGCTGACAAAGGACGGGAAATTTGCCTCCCTTGCCTGGGAGGTGGCCGACAGCGGCATCGATGATATGCGGATCTCGGTGAATCCGGTCTGTGTTTCTTTTACAAAGGATGAGGATGGAAAGGTATTCATCATAGCCGAAGCAAATAATGTCTATCCCGGTCTGGGAAACTACGAAAATGATGCCTACGCGGGAGAAAGAATGGAGGAAAACCCCGTAAGCAGTGAGATCCTGTCGGCGTGGAAGGAGTTTAACAAAGATCATTTTTTCATGGAAAATGAGATATGGTCTTCGGAGAATTATGAATACGCCGTGGCAAGCGTTGTGCTGCCCGATGACTATCCGGGATATATGTTTGCGGAGACCGGTATGGGTACCCGCCTGCTTAAGATAGTGGATAAGGAGCATGCGGCAGCCTTCCAGACTATTCCCTCCAGCAAAAGCAGAGACCTGATAGATGTGGCTATCGAAAGATCGGAGGAGGGTATGAAGATGTGCCTGAGCGACGGCGTTGATTACATTCATGAAAAGGATGTGCCGGAGTTTGATCTTTCCCTCAGGCAGATACCTTTGGAAACCGGAAAGGCAGCGTGGTTCCTCATCGGTGATGGAGCAAAAAATGCCGAGGTAGCTATCGACAGCAGGCCTGAGAGAAGTTCGGTCCGTGTTTACAACAAGTTCGGCGAGGTGTTGTATACCACCGCCGTAAAGGACATGACCGATGTTCTGCCCATGCCTGAGGATGGGATGGTAGTCTTTGCGGGAGAGACCGGCGATAGCATAACTCTGAAATAAATAACGGAGCCCTTGTTTTAATCTTGAAAAAGTACGCCTAAAGGCATAAAATTTATATGCTGCGGCGTACTTTTTTTGCGCGGTGGTTTTTTTGGACATATACGTAAAATACCGAGAGGGGGACTGAAATGAAGGGATATTTAAGAAGAGCACTGGCACTATTGCTCTGCGCGGTGATGATGACCACGGGTTCGCTGACCGCGTTGGGGGCTGAACTCTACACCACCAAGGCCGATGGGGCCGTGATCGGTGAGAGTGATGCGGAACCCATAGAGGAAGCCGCATCGGAGGAGGTTCTTGAGACCGAAGCCGTATCCGCGGAGGAATCACCTGACGAAGAAAATCCGGGTGAAGCCATAGCCATGGAGGAAGCTTTGTCCGAGGAGCCTTCGGAAGCCGTGGGCGAAGATATCTCTTCCACATCTTCAGGGGAAGCTTTGGACAGTGATGCCGAAACAGCCCCTGCCTTTTCCATAGACATAGTCTCAAACGGCGTCGACAAAGTAAAAGTCGAAGACAGGACAGGTCAGGCCAGCAGTTCCGAAACCGTCGGTGGACTCAGCATGAGCTGTTCATACAAAACCCTGAACAGGGACTATGCACAAAAAATCCCTGTCACGATCTACAACAGCAGCCGGAATCCCGTACAATTCTATCTGGAGTGCGAAAACGATAACGAAGATCTGTACATGAACTTTGTGGAGAGCGGAACAAAGGAAGCTCCTCTCACCGTTCAGGCAGGTTCGAATCAACAGGTCGACCTCAGCGTTTTTGCACAGAACGCTAAAAAAACATCCTATTCGGTAGGAATAACCGCTCATATCGTAAATTCCGATGACCTGCATATGGACTGCAGCTTCGGGGTAAAGGCCGCTACCGGCCGGGTATCCTTTACTGCAGGCAACATAGCTGAAGGCTCCCTGGCACAGACCTTTACCGTAAAAAATACAGGCGGCGCAATAACCGACCTCAACATATCCCTTACAGGAGATGCAGCAGGCTACGCAAGGCTGGATCCCATGATCGAAAACTATAACCTGGCCTCGGGAGGCGTGGTTGAGTTTAAGCTTGTGCCGGATCTTGCAAAGATCCACGAAGAAAACCTGAGTACCATCAACGGAGCTTTGACGGCAGAGGGAGGAGCAACCGGCAGCCTGGATGTCAGCATAGATGTAAGCGGCAAGCAGATCCATGAGACAACTCTCGGCTATATCGCCATGCTTCAGGACGGAAATCCCTTTGCGGATATGACCCATGACGAGAGTGTCTTTTCCTTTACCGCAGGTGAGGACAATGATCTTGCAGCCCTGGCCGCCACGTACTATGATCCCTCGGATCCCGAAAAGGACGGAGTCAACACTGCCGAGGAATTCACCGAGGTAGTCAACTCCCTCTTTGACGAAAACGGAATGATGGATTATACCATCAACGATAAGGTCCGGTGGGTAGAGAACGGTGTGACAAAGACTGCACCGATAAAGACAACGGTAAAGGCGGTCTATGTTCCGGCGGGCAATGACACCGCAGGTGAGGAAGATGCCACAGGCACGGTAAGCTTCTCCAACGGAAATGTGGTGACTACCTCCACCTACAGTATTCCCGCAAAGGATTACAAGGAAAGACTGGCAGGGGTTACCGGGGCAGCGCAGGAACTTGGAATAACGGGAGTAGACGGCAACGCCCTCAATCTGGGACAGGCGCTCGAGGATGCCGGAGAAGTGGTCGTTTCCGTGAGGACCGAAGTGGGAAACGCCATAATGGATCTTGCGGATTCCATTAAGGAAAATCCCGAGCTTTATCCCGATGAAAGCATTAAACGTTTCGGACAGCTTGCGGATTCCTCTTTATATCAGTACGCTAAAACAGCCGGTGACGTACTCAATTATTTTGATACAGCCAAGGATATATATGACACCGCAAACGTCATCAGCGACCCCAATATCTCTAACACAGATAAGGTGTTATACACGGGACTGCAGGTGGCAAGGAATGCCAACCGCTACTGGGGAGCACAGCTCTTCGGGGAGGCGGGTGCCGCCATCGGAGGCACATTATTTGACGGCCCCGGCGCGGTAGTCGGCTATATCACAGGTCATGTGGTGTCCTGGGCTCTGGACCGGGTGCTTGAGAAGGCACTTAATAATCTTGAGGCTTATTTTTCAAAGAACGGCGGCTACGGATTCTATTATGATATCTACGGTCACCAGTGTACAAACGCCGGAAAGGTAAGGTCCGAATTTACCCTGCCATCCTATACGGCGGGAGTCACTCCACGGATTCACGAAACCGGCCGTATGTACGACAAGAGCGAAAAAAATTACTTCGTCGACAAGAGCCGGGTGGGCTATGTCTACCTGATCAACGGAAAAAAGGTGGAGGGTGCCGAGTCCGAGAACGACGGTCTGACTCAGATCACCTACGTGGATCTTTCAAAGGGCGCACAGTACCTGAAGCCCGGAAAGAATGAGATAATCCGTGATTACGATACCAATCCCGGTCACTATTTCATAGAGGCCGATACAGAGATCACCCTTGTATGGCCCTCGGACATGCCCGTAGCATATGAGGGCGACAGCGGAAAGGAGCTGGCGGAAGTCCGTCTCCTGCCGGATTTCACGGTATACAGAGAAAACATTACCACTGCGGAAACTCCCATAGCCGGTGAGGCAAATGAGATGCAGGTAAATGTGTTTAACCGCGGAAGCCGTGGCGGCTGGGTCGATGTAACGGTAAATGAAGGCAGCAAACAGATCCACAAGGAGGAGAAGCTTTACGTGGAAGCCTTCTCCGGTAAAACGTTGAAATTCAGCTGGACACCTGCCACAACCGGCGATCATGCCATATCCGTGGTTTTGGAAAATGCGGCTCCCCTGATGCCCGAAAGAAAGACGGATAATAACTCCGCAAATAGGACCATACCCGTCAGATCCAGACAGGTTCCGGAGATATCAGAGATCTCTCCCGCCGAGGTTTTTCTGGACAAAGAAGATGATGTATATATCACCGCACAGATTGAAGATGCACAGGATCTTACCGGCGTTGTCTTTACGGTGGGAGACACTCAGTATGACAAGGTTGATATTACAAAGCTCAACGAAACAGTGGTTCAGGCATCGACCCCTGTCAAACTAAGTGAAGGCAGCCATCAGATCAAGGTTACGGCGCAGTACAGGAGCGGAAAGGAGACCACTGATTCCGTAACGCAGACAGCGCAGCTCATAGTGAAAAAACCTCCGGTAATAACATTTTCAACTGATGAGACAATAACCGATCCGGAGTTTTTCATCGTAAGGAATTCAACCTACCAGTCGCCTTTTAAGGCAGATGTGACGAGTGTTGATGGCAAGTGGACCCTGAAAGCGGAAAAGGAGGTAGACGATAATAAGGCCAATTATGTGCTCTTTATGAGATGTAAAGAGGGTATACTGGTTGAGCCTCTGGACACACTTTCCGATAAAACTCTTACCCTGACCGGTGCGGGTCAGATAACTCTTGATGAGAGCGAAGATGTAAAAAATGTGTCTGTATACCGGATGAACTATGTTTATTACGGAAGCGGAAAGAGTATAAATAATCTGGAAAATGTCATGAAGTGGGACGATTACTATGGAAAGACTTTCCTGGTGGGTAGTAATATCACAAATGTACAGATTGCCGTAAAATACAGCCTGGGTAATTCTACCTCCAGGTTTACGGCGTACAGCGTTAAAGCCTCTCCGGGAGCGGTTACAAACTGGTACAGGCTGTTTAAGATCGGTCTGGCCGATGAAACCTTTGCATCTCCCTTTGTGATGGCCTACTACCATAAAACCGAGGGAAACGCGACGGGCACATTTTCTTTAAACAACAGAATGTATGAACCGGCTTCCCACACTGAGTACCTGCTTTGCACCGAATCCAACATTATAAACAATTATATAGACAAAGCTGATAAATTGATGGCTATTTTGTACTCGGGATCCGAATGTTACACAGTTGATCTTAAGGGTGAGGCTCTTACTGCGGATCCGAATAACAACGGCAGCCTTAAGTTCGTTTATAAGGGAGAAGGGGATTGTAAGGTGACCGGCGTTAATGCCTGTGTCTACCCCTTTGAAGGAGTTGACTATAAAACCGTGGTTTCCCTTGCCGCGGACGATAAATCCTGCGTGAGTCTTCCAAAAGGCTCATATGACATCACCGTATCCTATACCGTGGGGGGCAACAGGTATTTCCACAGTACCACCGCAACCGTCGGCGACACTGAGACCACGGTTGAACTGCCTGATGTCATGGCGGAGAGTGCAAAGCTTACATTTAACTGGCCCGAGGGATTCGGCAGCACCATGACGGTCTCATTCACGGTTGACAACAGGTCTTACAGTTTAACGGACCTGCCCAACGGAGCCTCGGCAAAATTCCCTGTGGGCACCTATGACATCACCATGGGATTCCTGGTAAAGAGGACTGTGGGCAATTCAACCTCAAACGCACGTGAGATAACGCTCAAACGGAACCTGACACTTTCCGACGGTGACGAAAAGACCATCACCGTAGGCTCGGAGTTTACCGGAACAGCCGCGTTCTGGAGTAACAGCAGTTTCAGTCCCACGTATTCCGGCAGCAAATACAATCCCGGCGCAATGTGTAATTTCCGACAGGATGTTGCCGATGCCGACGGAAACAAGCTGGAACGATTGTATATCTATGACGGGAACCAGCTCAACGGAGAGTTTACACTCATCGGTGAAGACGAAGAAAGGTATGAAGGTCCCTTCACAGTAAGCAATGCGATGGATTTTTACGCCAACGTACCGGAGGAAACAAAGGCAGGCACCTATTCCTACACCCTCCATATGACCGATAAGCAGCTGTTCTGCTACATTACCACCACAGTCCAGGGAGACGGAGTGATAACTCCCAATACGGAATCCGTTGCGGTTAAAAAGGGCGGTAACAAGACCTTCACCTTTAAGGCAAATAAGGGGTCATACATAAAGAATGTCATTGTGGACGGAAGTTCCGTGGGGGCGGTTTCGGAATACACCTTTGAGAATGTTGAATCCAACCATACCCTGAAGGTAGTCTTTGCAAAGGAAAACGAGACTCCCGGTCCCGATCCCATTGAGCCCGGTCCCAATCCTGAGGATGATGAGGATGATGATCCTCAGAATCCTTCGGGCAGCACAAAGGCATCCGGCATGGACGGTATGATTAAGATCGTTTCGGGTAACCTGATCTACATGGTGAAGGGACAGAAGTCCGAGCTTGGCAAGGGCAGCTGGACCAGTGACAAAAAGGATGTGGTCTCCGTTGCCAAAAAGAGCGGAAAGGTTACGGCAAAGAAGGAAGGCACAGCAACGATCGCAAACGGTGACACAAAGTACACCGTAAGAGTCATTGAGCCGGTACTTTCCGATAAAAAGGTGAACCTTGTGACCGGTACAAAACAGACTGTCACCCTCAGCGGCATACCGGCAGAGCTCTCTTCGGAGTACCCTGTTTCCTGGGTGTCCTCAAATGTGAAGGTGGCAACGGTCAAAAAAGGAAAGATCACCGCAATGGGCACAGGCAGCACAGCTGTGAAGGCCTATGTAAAAGGAAAGGCATATTCCTGCAAGGTGAAGGTGACGGACAACTACGCAAATGCAAAGATCCAGTCCGATAAAGCAGACATCAACTTAAAGCCCTTCCAGACGCTTAAGCTGAAGTATGATAAATCCGTATTCACGCCAAAGAACGCCATATGGGAGGCTGTCTCCGGAAACGAGATATCTTCCTGGAAGGAGATCAAAAAGAAGGATAAGGCAGCAGGCTACGAGAACGATGTGCTCGGCATCACTTCCGCCGGAGCGGTCACCGCAAAGAAGGAAGGCAAGCTGGTGCTTAAGGGCAAGGATGCCAATAACCGTAAGGTGAGCCTTACAATAAGGGTCAGCACCGACTCACAAAAGAAGCTCCTGTATCTGAACAAGGGAAAGAGCGCGAAGCTTTCCTACTACAAGGTTAAGGCAAAGGATGCCACCTGGAAGGTATCCGACAACAGCATTGCCGAGGTGGATGCAAAGGGAAAGGTCAGCACAAAGAATGTGGGCAAGACCGGCCTTACCTGTGTTTACAAGGGAGTGACCTATCATGCGGATATTGTAGTGGAAGAGCCTGAGCTGAAGACAGACGATAAACTGAAGGCTGCGGCAAAGCCGGGACAGTACACGCTGGAACTTTCGCTGCCGGAGAACAGTAATGGAAGTGAGAAGTATTACCACGTAAAGTCAGACAAGATAAGCCAGACTCTGAGCTGGAAGAGCTCCAAAACGGCCGGGCTCTTTGTAGATGAAAACGGCCGGATCTATCCGAGAAAGCCCGGTAAATATACCGTATCAACAAAGGTAAACGGGAAAGCCGTAAAGATAAACGTCAGTGTGAAATAAGCCGGGGTCAGGAGATGTCCTTTGTCTCCACTACCTTTTTCTGAACGTTGTCGTACACAACTATGTGAAGGCCTATTTCGGTATCGGTGATCTCCTTGCCGTCTATGGTGATGGAGCAGGAATTGCCGGAATAAAATCCGGTGCTGGAAAGCACGTAAACGGATCTGTCATTCCCCAGGGCGCCTCTGTAGGTGAGAGCATCTTTGCTGTGCATCTCAACAGGCGCCTTGCCGGGAGTGACTACCGCAAGGTAGGACTCCCTTTCGAATTCTCTGATATCCGACAGCCCCACGGCTTTCATGCCCTCTGCCAGTTCATCGCCGGCAACGGAAGCACCGTCCCTTCTTACCACTATAAGGGTGGTGTAGTCGGGGTCGTTAACTGCATTAAAGAATTCCTTAAGATCATCGATCTGCGATAATTCGCAGGTCTTTTTTATATGCTCGTAGAAGGGCTTTGAATTTTCCCACTGGGCATCTGCCACGCTTTGGATCCCATATTTTTCGGTAAGTTCATCCGCCAGGAAGCGGGAGAGCTTTTCGCTTCCCCAGAGGTTGGGATGCTCCACTATGTTTTCCCTGCGAAGTCTGGCACCCACCTTTTCATAGGTGGTCTTTTCGGAAAAATCGTAGAAGGCCACACCCTGCTCATCAGCTATCTTCTGCATGGTGTTGTGCTCGCCTTCGCTGTAGCCCTCCTCTGCCATATAGGTGAGTATCAGGGATATTCCATGCTCTTTGCACAGTGCGTTGATACGGCCCAGGTAATCAACCATAAGGGGATCGCAGGATGCAAAGTCGCCTGACCCCGTGAGCTCAAGAGGAGTATAATCCTTCGGTCCCTTATAGCTTAAGGGTGCATATCCTTTAAGGGGAGAATCGGCATAGTCTGAGGGAGTGAAGTCCTGCTCGTCAAGGCTGCTCCATCTGGAGTGGAAGCGGATGTTTGTCAGGTAGTAACCGAGCTCGCTCTGGGCAGGGTCCAGGGTACAAAGATCCTTTACGGCCTCTTTTTTTACCCCTGAAATTTTCATGATGTCAAGACACTTGCGGGTTATGGGTTCCGAGGTGTTGATGGCGCTTTCGGGGTGGACGGGGAACAGGAATTTAAGGTCCGCCACCACTACCTTGGGAGACTGATAATTAAGTGCTTCCTTCAGCCAGTAATAGCTGAGGAAAAGGCTCTGCTGTTCGCTGGAAAGATTATAGCTGCGGATACCCCGGTAGTTGTATACCTCCTGGGGGTTGAAGGCACTGGCCGCCACGCTGGAGCCGAAGAACAGCACGTCTATGCTTTGGGGTTCCATGTCATAAAATTCCTCAAAGGTGGCGGTGGTGGGCCAGTCGCTGTTGAGGTAGGAGTATTTGGGCATAAGAAGGGTGTTGATGAATATAAGGGATGCTGCCAGCAGCACCAGAAACAGGATGCGTCTCAATATGGTGATGATACTCTTCTTCATATCAAAAGCCTCCGTAGATAAAGGACGAACTGTCAAAGCCGTAGCCGTAGGTGCCGCAGATCCAGATGCTCCAGATCATCAAAAGGTAGATGGCCCATCTCACGGGAAGCTTCTGGCCAAAGAACCATCTCTGGATGGATACTCTTTTTTCCTTAAACATGCTCACCAGAAGCAAAAGTATCAGGGACAGGAAGAGC
This sequence comes from Lachnospiraceae bacterium, assembly GCA_017544285.1. Classification (GTDB taxonomy): domain Bacteria; phylum Bacillota; class Clostridia; order Lachnospirales; family Lachnospiraceae; genus UBA1753. The sequence goes on from JAFYEL010000065.1 coordinate 23,356, forward strand.
ACCGCGAATTCTTTTTCGTTGAGACCCAGTCTGTAAAGGGAGCCGTCAAACAGTATCCAGGGATTGATATGCGTAAATACGGAGGCTATATCCTCAAGGGCAGCCTTAAGGCTTTCCGATCTGAAAAATGTGAAGGTGAAGCAGAACACCGCAAACACATAGACCCGCCTGAGTACGCGGGAGGTGAAGCGGTAGAAGCTTTTTGAAAATCTGCCGGACACTTCCTCAAGGATCTGAAATACCACCTGGAGCATGCCCCATACCAGAAACTTAAGGCTCATGCCGTGCCAGATGGCGCTGACGAAAAATGTGATGACGAGGTTCAGGTATTTTCTTGCATTTCCCTTTCTGTTCCCCCCCAGGGGAATGTAGATGTAATCCCTGAGCCAGGTGCCAAGGGTTACGTGCCAGCGGGCCCACAGCTCCTTGACGGAGGTGGACAGGAAGGGCTGCCGGAAATTGTCGCTTAAGGTTATGCCGAAAAGTCTAGCCACGCCACGGGAAATGGTGACGCAGGAGAGAAAGTCTCCGTAGAGATGGAAGGCGTACATCACGGAGCACACAACCACATACATGCCGCGGTATGCCTGACGGTTTTCGGATATGGTGCTGACTATAACGCCGGCCTTGTCGGCGATCATGTACTTGAGGAAGAATCCCCAGAGTATCAGGTTAATGCCCTGCATAAACTTTTCGTCGTCATAATCGTGTCCTTCAAAAAGCTGCGGGGCCAGTTCTTTGTAACGGGGAATGGGACCCTGGATCACCTGGGGAAAGAAGGAGATGAAGAGAGCGTATTTGAAAAAATTCTTTTGGGCTTCGGTCTTTCCGCAGTAGATGTCCGAGAGATAGGCGATGATCTGAAGGGTATAAAATGAAAGCCCCAAAGGCAGAAGGAAGGATGTCCTGATGTTTCCCAGGGAAGGGATCTGCTCAAGGGCTTTCGATGTAAGAAGTATCAGGGCGGGAAAAGCGATGCCCGATGCCAGGGTAAATTTTCTGATACCGTCACTTCTGTTTTCAAGACGCTGCTTTTCGATGATAAGTGAAAAGCAGAAGGTAACTCCGATGGTCAGGCCAAAGAGCAGGATCAGTGCTTTTCTCGGGCAGGCCAGGTAATAGAAAATGCCGCCGGAAACAAGGAGCAGGGTCCACCTGAGCTTTCGGGGAAACAGATAGTATAAAATTAAGGTGATGATGATGAGGGCGTAAAAGCCCGGTGCTACGTAGCTCATGTTGTCGGTTTTCAGTTTCGTTTTATTCGAAGGGGAAGACTATCCCGTACTGTTTTCTGATCTCGTCCATCTGACGCATGATGGTGATAGTCTCGCTGTGAGGCATTTCCTCACACTCGATCCGGCCCTCCTCCAGGGCTTTTTTGCAGGCCAGCACTTCGTATTCGTAGCCGGTGATCTGCTCCGGAACTATTATTTCTTCTTTTATTTTCAGGTTGTCCCTGTCGGGCTCATATACAGTGATCTTTTCGGGATTGTTTATGTTCTGTACGCACAGGAAGCCTTCGGTGCCTACCACCAGGCCGCGTCTGTCGGTAAGGCCGTACATGGTGGTGAACATGCTTGCCATGACTCCGTCGCTGTACTCGACCATTATGGAATCCTGGCCGTCCACGCCGGTGTCTGTAGGTATCATGGATGCACTGATCCGCTTGATGTCGTTTCCATGGATCATGCTGGAAAAATTAAGGGTGTAGACAGTCAGATCCAAAAGGCACCCTCCGGCCAGCTCGGGCTTGAGCATGCGCTCGTTCTTGTTGATCCTGTAGCCCAGATTGGAATCTATTGTAACGATCTCTCCCAGCTTGCCGCTCTTTACTATGTCATCTATGATCTTTCTGGAGGGCATGTACCTGGTCCAGATGGCCTCAGTCAGCAGCAGCTTTTTTTCTTCTGCCAGAGCGATCATCTCTTCCGCCTGCTTTGTGTTTGCGGCAAAGGATTTTTCGCACAGCACGTTTCTGCCTGCCTTCAGGGCTTCGATGGTCCATTTGTGATGATGGGAATGGGGAACGGCAATATACACCAGATCCACCTTCTCATCATTAAGCATATCTTCGTAGGAACCGTACGCCTTTTCAAAGCCGTAGGTTTTGGCAAAGGCTTCGGCCCTGTCGTAGTCTCTTGCAGCGATGGCGTAGTTTTCAACTTCTGCCAGGGGTGCAATGGTCTTTGCCATTTTTATCGCGATACCGCCTGCACCTAAAATACCAACTCTCATTTTCTACCTCCTTTTGTGCTCTTTTGTTGCTCTCAAGTACAAATATCAGGTCGTGAGATCCGGCTGATAAACTATGTCATGCCTGCGGTGTCTTGCGTTTGAGCTCCGGATTTAACTCATAATATTCAGCTAAAATTCCGGTTTGAAGAAAACGTCCTCCTCTACCGGAGCAAAAATACCTTCATTTGCATGGTCATAGCTGATGAGGTCGATGATTTTTTCTCGTGGTTGATCAGGAGGATGACGCAGCCGTCGGATTCGCACTGCTGCCTTATGTCTTTCACTATAGAGTCCATGGTGGATTTGAAATCCTCATTTTCCCTGAACTTGATTATATAGAAAAAAGAGGGGTGTTTCAAGAGAAATACTTATTTGTGGCTAAAGAGGAATTTCACCGAAGGGGTCAGTGCCCCGGTAAGAAGTTCACAAAGTCTTCACAAATAATTAGCACTCACCTCTTGACAGTGCTAACAAAAAGAGCTATAACGTAGTCAGAACAAAGGAACAGAGAAGATCCCGTAAAGGATCCAGATCCTCTTTCCTCTGCTCAAGGAACTTAAGCACAGTATCTTGAGAAGGAGGCGAGTGTTATGTTACTACCGAGATTGTTTGGAGAAGATTTACTGGATGAGATCATCGATTTTCCGGATCCGAGAGAATTTGCAAAGATCGACAGGAAGCTTTACGGAAAGCATGCCGCACAGGTAATGCGCACGGATGTGCACGAGAGTGAAGAAGGGTACGAGGTTGATATCGATCTGCCCGGCTTCAAAAAGGAAGAGATCAACCTTACTCTGGAGGACGGATACCTTTCCGTCAGCGCCGCAAAATCCCTGGATAAGGATAAGAAAGACCTCAAGGGCCGCCTGATCCGGCAGGAGCGCTATGCAGGCTCAATGCAGAGAAGCTTTTATGTGGGCGAGGGCGTAAAAGAGGAGGATGTAAAGGCGAAATTCGAGGACGGTGTTTTGAAGCTGTCTGTTCCCAAGGCAGAGCAGCCAAAGATCCCCGAGCGCCACACCATCGCCATCGCAGGATAACGGGATACAAAACAGCCCCGGCCGAAAGCCGGGGCTGTTTTTATGCCTGCACATCCACGAAGGCATCGAAGGTAAAGCAGGAGGATTCCTGCAGTTCAAAAAAGACCTGATCGGTCGAACCTCCGGAGAGGACAGTGCCTCCGGAGGATTTTTCTCTTTCGAGCTGGTCGAAGACGGAACGCAGATACTCCATGTCCGCCAGGGTTATATCCTTCTGCTCGGCACAGCGGTGTTTTTTCTTCATGGTCTCGATCTCTTCCGGTGTCATGTTTTTCATGGATATGGTATCTGCGCCCATAAGCTCCTCCATGTCCGATTCAAACATTTCCTCCTCCATTTTTGAGATCTCTTCCGTCAGCTTTTCAATGAGCTTAAGCTGATCCTCGGTGAGCTCTTCCTCACCGTTGTCCGACATCCCGTCCTTAAGCTCGGCAAATATATCCCGGGGGTTTTCCCTGGGATCGAAAATCCCCTCGCCGGGGTCTTTGCCCTGTTCGGCTTTTTCCTCCTGCTCAAGGTGCTTTTTCTTTCGGCGGGCAATGATCTCCATACGCTTGATGTGGAGAACGGTCCTCTCCAGATCCTCATCGTCCATGTCCTCGAGCCTTGCCTGTCTCATGACCCGGGCTAGGGCCTGCTTTGCCTGGATTATGGCTTTTTGGGCGCCGGTGGGAGTCTTTGCCCGTACTATGGATCCGGACAGGGATTTATAGTTGTACTTATACTTTTTTCCTTTTGTCTTGGATTTTTTAGAGCTTTTTCCGGTGGTGACAACATGGCTGCTGCCTTTTCGGTAGAGACTGCTCCGCGTAGAGGGGGCGTCGAACAACATCCTTGTCGCTCCGGAGACTGTTATTCCCATTCCCATAACAAACCTCCCATAAGACTCGGGAATCCTTTCCCGAGTAAATAAACGGATACTTTATCTCTATATCGGCAATATCCACAAATTATATTAGCGTAAGGATGTTATTCTTTTAAGGGGAGAGTTGTGGTATAATCAAAAATATGGCTCTTCTTTTTGGGTTTTGTCGGGAGAAGGAAATGGATAACAGCTTAACGGGGAAGAATCACGAGATTTTTTCCGAGCGCCTTGAAGTGCCCGGGATCACAATCTTGATCCCTATAATTATATTTGAACTGCTTGCATTGGTAGTGGCTGCCGCAGCGCGGTCCGGAGAAGTTCTGATGGTCGGGGGGAATGCTCTTCCCATATCCGCTTTCTCGGGAGTGGTCACGGCTATTTCAAATATCTGCATCATTGTCATGGTGCTTGTCTACAGAAAGCTGGGGTTCGTGGTTTCGCTTGTGATCCTGCTGATCCAGATCCCCAGGCTTATAATGGGTATCGTTGCCACCCACAGTCTGGCGAGCATACCCGGAATCTTTATCAATGTCACCACTATCATAACCGTTGTGATCCTGTATCTGAATCAGGTCAGGCTTGAAAGCGAGAGGCGCAGACTCCACAATCTTTTTGTGCAGACCGCAACGGCCATGGTAAACGCCATCGACGCAAAAGACAAATACACACACGGACACTCCACCAGGGTGGCGGATTATTCCAGAAGGCTGGCGCAGCTGGGCGGAAAAAACGAAAACGAATGTGACATCATCTATTACAGTGCCCTGCTTCATGATGTAGGCAAGATCGGTATTCCCGTAAGCATCATAAATAAGAGCGGAAAGCTCACTACCGAGGAATATGATCTGGTTAAGCAGCATCCCGTGCTGGGAGCCCAGATCCTCCGGAATATCCTGGAGTATCCCTTCCTCAGTGTAGGAGCCAATTTCCATCATGAGCGCTATGACGGAAAGGGTTATCCCAACGGACTGAAGGGCGAGGAAATACCTGAGCTTGCCAGGATCATCTCAGTCGCCGATGCCTATGACGCCATGACTTCCAAGAGGAGCTACCGCGATCCCATCCCCCAGCAGAAGGTCCGTGAAGAGATAGTGACCTGCATTGGCACCCAGTTTGACCCGGTGTATGCCAGGCATATGATCAGCCTCATAGACGAGGATTTTCGCTACGAGATGAAGGAAAGGGAGGAGCGCGAGGAACTGGCCGGTGAAGACACCGAGCTTGTGATGGGCGAGTACAGAGAGAACATCGCCGACGGCATACTGATCACAGATTGCCAGACCGTGATCTGTATGAACGTTACTCCCGACAAAAAAGCGGGTGCATCTGCCATGGCTTCCATGCTTCTCTTTGATTCCCTTGACGGATTTTTCCACTCCGAGGAAAGAGAGATAAAGGATCTGATCTATTTTGAATACGGAGTGGTCCGCTTTGACGGACAGACAGAGTGCAGCGGCGCCCGGAAATTCAGGACCGAGATCTTAAATGACGGCAATCCCGAGATTGATACGGAGAACGGATATATCCTCCGGGCAGTGAGGATAAAGGATCACGCCCGCATCAGGATAGAGAGCAGGGAAAAGACCGTAGAGGTCATAGTGGCCCTGCCGGACAACACCAGATTCCTTTACCTGGGCCTGACGGGAGAGCATTGCCGTATAAGCGGCCTCAGGGTAGAAAAGACGGATGAGGTGTTCCCCGAGGACTTCATTCCCAGGATCGCCGAGGAGATCAGCTTTATCAAGGGGCCTGCCGGAGACATCCCCAACCTTCAGGTGGACGGTTTCCGAACCGGTTATTCCGAGGGTATTCAGGTCAAAGACAAGATGAAGATCTCTTTCCACACCATGAGCCTGCCCACTGCCAGACTTGTATGGCACTGTCCTTTTATCCTGTTCTTCGATTCGGAGGACGGACAGGTGAACGGCCCGGAATACAGGGAGTTTGCCCATATCAGGCTTAACGGTGAATCGGCCTGGTCCGAAGATGTGCAAAACGATATGGTCATTGACAAGAAAAAGGAATTCCGGGGATGGCAGGCCTGGAAAGATCTGAATAAAAAGGGAATGGATTGCACGATCACCATTGAAAAGACGGAAAATAAGATCCTTGTCAGAACCGAGAATCTTGGGATAAAGATCGAATCCACACTCACCTTCAATGATGATCCGGGCAGGATCTACCTTGCCCTCACAGGTGATCAGGTCGCACTGACCGGGATCAGGATCCGTTAACTCCGGGGTCGAAAGGCAGAAACCATAGTATGAAGACATACGTACTGATATTCATAGCGGTCACACTTATCCTTGTGCCTCTGGCAGCTGCGATCGCCGTTCACAACATTAAACGCACCATCAGAAAGTATACCGGGGGTCTTCTGAATCTCAATGATCTGACCATGCTGAAGCGGGAGCTTGAAAGGGACGCCAGCGAAAGGCCCCGTTCCCTCTCCGGTATGTCCAGTCTGTATCTTCCGAAGATCGCGGCGGATTTTCCCGACTTCAACTATGCCGAAATGAAAAATCTGGCCCAGTCCACGCTGATTTCCTATCTTCGCGCCATAGATTCCCGGGATCCGGATAAGTTCACCGGCGGAACCGAAAGATTAAGGCAGAGCCTCAGGGCTTATATCGACATGCAGAAGGAGAGCTCCATTCACGAGAATTTCGACATGATAAAGATCCATGATTCCGAGATCTCCAGATATTACAAGGACGGCGGCAGGTGCATGATCACCTTTCAGCTGGCCCTGGAGTGCATCCACAATCTGGAAGAGCACGGTCAGCTTAAGGAGGGAAGCCGTGATCTGAAATACCAGACTAAATATGAGATGGATCTGCTCTATATCCAGGATCGGGAAAAGGTTGAGAATGATTCCGACAGGGCCCTGGGATATAACTGCCCCAACTGCGGTGCCCCCATAAAGTCGCTGAAGTATAAGAGCTGTGAGTACTGCGGCTGTGGTATCCAGGAGTACAACATCAAGGTATGGTGCTTTGATGAGATAAGGGAGTTCCGATGAAAAAGCTTTTGTTTGTGTTCGGAACCAGGCCCGAGGCGATAAAGATGGCGCCCCTCATTGCGGAATGTAAAAGGAGGGAGGCCTTTGAGACCGTGGTCTGTGTCACGGGTCAGCACAGGCAGATGCTGGACCCTGTGTTGGAAGCCTTCGGCATAGTTCCGGATCACGACCTTAATATAATGAAGGACAGGCAGGACCTTTTTGATATCACCACCGCTGTGCTGGAGGGGGTACGAAGAGTCTGTTCACTGGAGAAACCGGATCTGGTCCTGGTTCACGGTGATACGTCCACGACTTTCGGAGCTGCTCTGGCGGCTTTTTATATGCAGATCCCCGTAGGGCATGTGGAAGCGGGGCTTCGTACCTACGATATGGAGAACCCCTATCCCGAGGAGTTTAACCGGTCCGCGGTTGGCATGATCAGTACCTACAATTTTGCTCCCACACCACTTGCGGCAGAGAACCTTTTGAGGGAGGGAAAGCGCCCGGACAGAGTCTTTGTCACCGGAAATACGGTAGTC
>JAFYEL010000066.1 GCA_017544285.1 Lachnospiraceae bacterium
CCCTCGCTCTTAGGCGGAAGGATGCGTTTTGCCTCCTCAATATTGTTGAACATGGCCCGGTCCCTGTTGTATTCACAATCCTGAAGGAAACCTGCCTCTATTATATCTATCCTGGACTGCATCAGATTCCTGATGATGGCTTTGATCACATCCTCTCCGAACTCGGAGTTGTTTATGTGACCGCCATCCCTCAGAGTACAGTCCAGCAGCTGAATATTCTTCATCACTCACCCGTTATCTTTGCAATTACCTTGTCAAAGCCCCTGTCTGTCCATGATCGCCTCAACCTCGGCGATCTGCTCTGGCAGATCCACACCGAAGGTGGTAAAAGAGGTCTCTTCCAGCCTGAGGCTCCTTCCGTGCTCTAAGGCCCGGTTGCACTCGATACCCTTTTCCGCCTTTTCAAGATCCGACTGTCCCCAGGAGAGGAAGTCCAGCAGAAACTGTCTGCGATAGGAGTAAAGCCCCACAAGATGCCAGCCTGTGGCAAGCCCTGCGTCAAAGGCATAGGGCGCCGCACACCTGGTGAGATAAAGGGCATTGCCCGAAAGATCTATCACTGCCTTTACCACATTTGGATTTGTGAATTCCGATTCGTCTTTGATGCGCTGGCGGAGGGCCGCATACTCAACGGTCTCGTCATCAAGGATATGTATGACCTGTCTGATCTCATCCGGGTCTATAAGGGGTTCATCCCCCTGGATGTTGAGATAGATGTCTCCGTCCGTGCGGGATGCCACCTCGGCAACTCTGTCCGCCCCGGTCCTGTGATCCTTGGAAGTCATCATGCACTTCATGCCGTGCTCCCTGCAGCAGTCCATGATGCGCTCATCGTCGGTTGCAACATATATCTCGTCTATCTCGCTTACCATGGAGGCACGCTCATACACCCATGCCACCATGGGCTTGCCCTTTATCAGGGCAAGGGGTTTGCCGGGGAACCGCGACGATTCATACCTGGCGGGAATTACTCCAATTATCTTCATCTTTTTCTCCAATAGCCCTTCGGCTGATATAAGCACTTTTTGATACAGGAACAAGTATAGCCTTATTCCGCTATTTTTGCAAGGAAGCCACTCCCTCCAGCCAGTCACCGAGGTCCTCGGGAGCCTCGCCGTTCTCATAGGCTTCGTTTACCACAAAGCTTCCGTCCTCAAACACGGTAAACACCACCTTAAATGGCACCTCCACCGTTTTGGTGCGTTCACCTTCGTCGTCGGTGATGGTGGTCTGTCGCGGATGCTTTCCTTCGTAGAATACACAGATCTCACCCATGGCGTCCCTGATCGCGTGCCAGGAGCCCTCTCCGTAGCTGCGCAGATAGGAATCCACCGTGGTGGTTGTCCCCGTAAACCAGGCTGCCGAGGCCATGGCCCTCTTGGCTGAGGCCACGCGCTGCAGGTCCCCATCTACCGTGGAAAGATCCACCGCTGCCCTGCCCTCAGTCAGGTCGGGGGCAACCGCAGTGTTCATGGCAAGGGAAACGTCCACTGCTCCCTCATAGGAAAGAGCATCCATGCCGGCCATGGGATCCACTGCCGGGGCCGGAGCATCGTTCTGTGAAAGGGAAGACCTGTCTACACCTGCCTCTCCCACGGAGACAAATCCTTCATCCCCCTGAACTATACTGCTGGTCTCACCGGTATCCTCTTTTTTATGGGATACCACAAGAAAGATCAGAAGCAGCATAAAAGCAGCCCAAAGCAGCAGCATGAATCTCTTCTGCCGCTGCTTTGCCCGCTTCTTTTTCATCATTATCTTCTTTTTTCTTCTGAGTCTTTCTTCCTCGTCCAAGATCATTTCCTCCGGTAAGTACCGTCAAGCTTTGCGCCCTTTACGGTGAGTTCTCCGCCCTTAAGGGTCATAGTGATCTCCTCACCGTCCATATTGGCCTTTGCCTCGACTCCGTTGTCCTTGTAGGCAAAGCCGGTTTTGGCGTCTCCGCCCGCTGCGGGGGTGGCCGAAAACTCAAAGGATCCGGGATCCTGTTCCTCTATGCTGATAACATAGGCATCGCCCGCATACTCACCGGTCCACTCTATATTATCGTCCAGCTTCTCATCGTAGGCCGCGAATGTACTGTAGTCCTCCAGGGCATCCTCGTCCTCGTTGTAAACACTGACCTCACCGGATACGCTGTTAACGGCC
>JAFYEL010000009.1 GCA_017544285.1 Lachnospiraceae bacterium
AACGGAAAGCCTCTCGTACTGGATGCAAAGAAGCTCTTCGGTACGAATATCGACGCCGGAACTCTTTCCCTTGTAAAGTATAGGGGCAGCCAGGCGACACTTTCCGAGAATGCGGTGACCATAGTTCCCGCCCAGAAGGATAAGATTAAGTTGACCTATAAGTACCTCAACAAGACCTACAAGTATATTGTAAAGGTTAACAAGCCCTCCGCAAAGGCTAAATAACCTATATTATCCTTGGTTTTAAGAGATGCTCCTGCCGGTGTTTATAAGGCGTCGGCAGGGGTATTTTTTTACCTCAAAAAAACTTGGTAGATTTCCAAAGTTAATGCAACACTTTAAAAAGTGAATAAAATAAAGGCTCGGACGATCATTTTTAGTGATATCCGAGCCTTTCGTTTTGCGTAAAATAAGGCTTTTCTGAATGAAAAACTTCTATGATGAACATGACGAACAACCCCATATAGGGGCTACCTCAGATTAAATGCAACACGCCAGGGGTGTTGCATTATCTTTGAGATATACGGCTTTTTAAAAGGCTCGGAGTAAGGTTTACCCCATTAGCAGGGATCTCTTCATAACCCATCAGGAGGAAGAAATCTTCGGGAAGGATATTCTTTGCCGCCTGGAAAGGCGTTTTTCCATAAAGACTCTTTCTCGCATAGCTGTTTATATGGCACATCATAAGATTTATATCTTCCTGCATATATGGCTCCATGGATGTTCCTTTGGGTATCACATAGCGGATGTGCTTGTGGTTATTCTCACAGGAGCCCTTCTGATCGGAGCGGTTCGGATCACAGAAGAATATATGCGTTCTTTTGGCTGATGGATCTATGCATGACCTCTCCATACCCGTTATATCCGTAAACTCCGGGCCGTTATCGGTAAGTATCACAGGAAACACCGTTTTGAACAGGTCGCAACCTAAAACCGTTTCGAGGGTGTCGAAAGCATTTACGACAGATCCTGAAGTGTGGGTATCAAGTATCATGGCTATCTGAAAATGTACTTCGGGCATATGTAGCGTCAAAAGACATGCACCTTCGTCCTGCTTTCCTATAACCGTGTCCATCTGTACAACCGGGCCGTCATAAGTCTCCATGAATTTAAGATAATCCTCGTATCTACGGCCTTCTTTGAGCTTTGCAAGAATTTTACCTGTCGCTCTACGTGGATGGAACCCTTTACGGGGCTTACGACTCAGCTTTGTTCTTAGGGAGAAGTTGTCAGCTGAAAGCTCACCGCATTCGACCAGTCTGTAAAGCGTCTGTACGCTTATATCAAGCTCAGGATGGTTGCTTATTATGGTATAGGGTGATTGTCCTTTTAGGAGAAGCGGAGATGCCACCTCATTTATAAGGCTAAACTGCTCTCCGGTGAGATTGAACCCTTTTCGGGTGTCCGACGCCCTCGAGGCTGCCATTTTATCAGCTGTTTTAGCCAGATAAAGTCGCTTGGTATAGCCGCAGGTATTAAAACTGCCCTTTCGTCTGCACGAATTGCATACAGCCAGACCCTTCGGGCACTCATCCAGAAGGGCGGGGTAATCAGGGCATACAGATATGCATTTGACCTTCGTGCAGTCCTTGCATCGTATGACGCAGCCTTTATTGCACAGGTCCTTCTTCGCACATTTATTGGACCTGGGGCATATAGATGTGGGATTTCTGCTGACTGTAAGATTGCGGGAGATCTCCCGCGATACCGAGGAAGGGCTTACATCAAGCCTGTAAGCGATGTCCCTTATAGAGAGTCCATCGGAAAGGCCTGAAGCTATGTTCATCCGGTCATCCAAGGTGAAATGTCTGCATTTGCGGCGCTGTTTACGTTTGCTCATGACAACCTCCTTATAAATGGGCTGTTGAAGGGTGCACTTACCAAACGTCTGTATTGACATTTCCGCTTAAAAATGCTACATTAGAGACGCTTGGAGAGGCAATGAAGACGGCCTCACAGGGCTTCGCGATCTTGGTGTGATGGGCGAAGCCCTTTTTTATTTTTTTGATCCAAAACAGGATCGTGTTTTGGGTCAACTCTATTGTAACCCGAAACAACCGTTCGAGTCCATGAACGGTGGATACAAAAGAGTGTGCATTACACGCACATTGTTTGTGGAATTTAATGCCATGAAAAGAACAAAACCGTTATCACCCGAACTGAAGCCCATAGGCCAAAGGATACGCAAGAACCGCAGGAGCATGCATTACACCCAGACGGATGTCGCAATGCAGCTTGGGGTGGACCACGCAACAATCAGCCGGTATGAAAGGGGTGAGATCGACATCCCTGTATCAGCGCTCCTGAAGATTGCAGAGATCTGTGGCTTTGAACCAAAATCCTGCTTCAGATGGGAAAGTGACGGTCTCGATGAGCTCCAAAAGATGCTTGAAGACTGCAATAAGGCTGCTTCAGCCCAAAAACAGATTCCCTATGTAGAAGATCTTCCTACAAAGATCGAGCTCTCCGAACGATCTAAGGATGCCATAATGGCATATTCACTCCTTGAGTCCGGATCAGCGGTCTCGCAGGATGTACTTATGGCTTTGAGGGAAGATATTATTATCAGTATAGAGATTGAACAAGACTTAGGCAGAGGCGACCTTGCCCGTGGTATAGCGCTTGGCAGTAGGCTTACGTCTTATGCTGAAAAGCACAAAAAGCCCAAAAGAAAGCAATGAGAAAAATATCCTGATTTGCCATTTGGCGGTAATGGGTTAAACAAAACTCACCTCTTCAAGAGGACGTTTTCAGCTAATATTGATAAATGAGCTTGCCGAATGAGAATTGTATGTTATATTTAGGGTGTCAATACATTTTTATAACATTCTGAACGTAGCCGTAGAATCCAACTGATTCTATGGCTATTTTTGCAAAAAAAATCACGTAATCATGCAGGGTAAAAGCAGGTTCTGCCTGCTTTCTGTACGAATTGTGAAAGTTGCATTATTTATATAATCTGTTATAATTTACAGTAGAAAGAGGTTAAAGATGAATAACAAAAATAAAGGATTACCCGCCGAAGTCTTGATCAATCTTGCAAGGACTGAAAGCTTGGCAGATCCTGAGAAAGATCAGCTGCTCACATTGCTGAGCAAAGGGTTGGACAGTAAAGAGTCCGAAGATTTTCTTTCAATAATCAAGGGAGAGAAGCTTCCATCACTCTCGTCGGACGTAATTGCAAAGAAGATATTTGACCCGGAAGAACATCCTGAAAGGTTAGAGTATCTATTACAGAATGCATCAGGTGAAAATGATATTCATGTAGTCGGACCGGCAAAGATGGAAGGCTATGTTGGGTTCTATGATTCGAAGAGACTAATCCATGACATTCCCGCAATGCTTGATGATGGGAGGATATCTGATACAGAAGTTCAGGTGAAAGCTCAGGAATTTATCTTTCCAAGAGCGGAGCTCTACGGATCAGACTTGTTACTGATACAGTATTCGGCAAAACGTGGTGATAAAGCGTCAGTCACGTATGAAAACGTAAATGGAGTATTGTTGTTGATACTTATGTCAGAAAGCCCTAATGTTATTAGGAACTATCAGACAGAACGTTACATCCATCGGTTTGATAAACGGGTGGCCGACAGCGGACTATCATACGAGCCGCTATGCAAGACTGTATATATACAGCTTGATAAAGCCCTTGAACAGCTGAAGGAAGGACTCAACGGGGAAGAAGACTTAAGACTCCAGTTACTGCTGGCAGCAATGAAAGATATAAACGATCCTTTTGTTCGCCAGGAAATGGAAAAGGATGATTTCTTTTCAGACATAATAGAAGAGGTAACTACTCTTTCACAGGATAAGGAGGTGCAGATCATGTTATTATCAGAAAAGTATGCAATGGCAGATATAGCTACGATGAGATCCACGGACCGAGCAGAAGGCCGTAACGATATATTATACGAGTTGGTTCAGGAGGGATCTCTTCCTGTTTCTGTTGGCGCTGCAAAGATGGAAGTAACCGAAGATACCTTCTTAAGCAACATGAAGCTCTGCGGTTTTGAACCTCCTAAAAAGTGATCGTCTTATAATTCAAAAAGATTACTCCTGCTGATGCATATGGCATTGGTAGGAGTATTTTTTTTACCTGAAATTGACCATATTATCTCAAAGATAATGCAACACAACATTTATCTCAAAGCTATTGCAACGCTTGTTGCGTTAAGTTTGGAAAATTTCTTTTTGATCTAAATAATACAAATATCTGGATGGGACTTGCATTCCGACCACAAGATGTGGTATAGTTTATGTCAACCGGTTGTTTTTCTTTTGGTAAGGAGGTTGATACTTATGTCAGACAAAGACAAGGCTGTGGTTGATGCATATGCAAGGGTTGGAATGTCCCTTTCCACCCTCATCAGAAGCTTCCCTCAGTTTTCTCAAAAGGAGGTGACGGATGTATACGAGGACTACCTCAGATCCGTCGGCAAGTATGAGGGGCCTGTCTCAGTCAGTGTCAACTGTTCATAGATGAATATGATCTCCCAATATTGACATTTTCGTAAAGCAAACATATAATTGGGAAAAGCAACGGAGCTGTAAGTGATAACAGCTCCGTTTCTTGCCTTTAAACTTGATGCCGGGGATGTGGAAAGCATTTTCAGAGAATGTCTGTGATATTATTACTCGTTTATTACCGGAGTGCGGGCGGCCAGGCGCTCTGACAATGCCATAATACCCAGGCATATCAGTACACCCACGGCGGCTCCCGCTCCGTCAAGTATCACATCGGAAAACTGCCCGGAACGGCCGCTGACAAAGAGCTGGTGCAATTCGTCGGTGGCGGCGTAGATAAGGCAGATGAGCCAGGAGATAAGAACAGCCCTCTTTGCTTTTGATGAGGGCGTAAAGCCCGGAAAGAAGGCGGCCAGAGAGAGTATACCCATGAGGGCGTACTCGCAGGCGTGGGCCAGCTTTCTTACGGTGTGGTCTATGCTCATGACAAACTCCTCCCGTACATCGGGAGAGAGCTCTTCAAAATCGGGGATCACCAGCCTCCCCACCAGGGCCCCCACGAAGTTGGAATCCTGTGTGGACAGGTCCGCAGGCCTGGAGGACATGGCGAAAATAAAGCACATCCAGAGTATAAGCAATATCAAAAAAATCTTACTTCTCGTCTTCATATCTTAATCTTATGAGCAAAGGCTCAAAAGGTCAATGCCAACTGGCTTTTTTTCCTGTTTTGTGATAAAATGACTCTAACTGTGCGCGGGCGTAAAAAGCCCTGCACATTATGATCACGGAGGTAGAAAAAGCATGGCAGAAGCAGAGAGATCACGTCATTTTATCGAAAGAGAGATAGACAAGGACCTGGCGGAGGGCGTATACGATCACGTATGTACCCGTTTTCCCCCGGAGCCCAACGGCTATCTTCACATAGGACACGCAAAGTCCATAATCCTTAACAGCACCATGGCAAAGGAATACGGAGGAACCTTCAATCTCCGTTTTGACGACACAAACCCCACAAAGGAAAAGCAGGAGTTCGTGGAATCCATCAAGGAGGACGTCAAGTGGCTGGGGGCTGATTTCGGCGACAGGATCTATTTTGCATCAAACTACTTCGACAAAATGTATGAGTGCGCGGTCCTGCTGATAAACAAGGGGCTGGCCTATGTTTCCACCATGTCAGCCGAGGATATCAGCGCTACCAGAGGCTCCTTTACAGAGCCCGGCAAGAACGACCCCGACAGGGACAGGAGCATCGAAGAAAACCTTAAGCTTTTTGAGAGCATGAAAAACGGTGAGGTGGCCGACGGTGCCATGGTACTCAGGGCCAAAATAGACATGGCCTCACCCAACATAAACATGAGGGATCCCGTTATCTACAGGGTCGCACACCTGACCCACCACAATACCGGTGACAAGTGGTGCATTTATCCCATGTACGATTTCGCCCATCCCATCGAGGATGCGGTGGAGGGCATAACCCATTCTCTCTGCACCCTGGAGTTTGAGGATCACCGTCCCCTTTATGACTGGGTGGTAAGGGAGTGCGAGTTCAAAAATCCCCCCAGGCAGATAGAGTTTGCAAAGATGTACCTCACCAATGTGGTGACGGGAAAAAGATACATAAAGAAGCTGGTGGAAAACGGCACCGTGGACGGCTGGGACGATCCCAGACTTGTGTCCATCGCGGCACTGCGCCGCAGGGGCTTTACCCCCGAGTCCATCCGCAGCTTCATCGAGCTCTCGGGAATATCGAAATCCCAGTCCTCCTCGGATTACGCCATGCTTGAGTACTGTCTGAGAGAGGATCTGAAGCTGAAGAGGCCCAGGATCATGGCGGCCATTGACCCCGTGAAGCTGGTGATAGACAACTATCCCGAGGACAAAGAGGAGATGCTCACTGTTGCCAACAATCTTGAAAACGAGGAGCTGGGCAGCAGAGAGGTACCCTTCGGACGTGAGCTTTATATTGACAGAGAGGACTTCATGGAGGAGCCTCCCAAGAAGTATTACAGGCTTTTCCCCGGCAACGAGGTGAGGCTTATGAACGCTTACTTTGTCACCTGCACGGGCTTTGAAAAGGACGAAACCGGCAAGGTTACGGTCGTTCACTGCACCTACGATCCCGAGACCAGGCAGGGCACCGGCAAGGAAATGCCTCGCAAGGTAAAAGGCACCATCCACTGGGTTCCCGCAAAGGAAGCCGTAAAGGCCACGGTAAGGCTCTACGAAAACCTTGTGGATGAGGAAAAGGGCGTTTACGACGAGGAGGGCAATGTAAATGTGAATCCCGACTCCGTAAAGGTCATGGACAGCTGCATGATAGAGCCCGCCATCAGGGATGCTAAGCCCGGCGAGAGCTTCCAGTTCGTAAGACAGGGCTTCTTTGTGGCGGATATCAGGGAGTACAGTCCGGAGGCACCGGTTTTCAACAGGATAGTTTCACTTAAATCCTCCTTCAAGCTTCCGAAGGCGGAGTGATTCATACGAGGTATTAAACGAGGTATTTCAAATGGGCATTTTATCAGGACTTGAAGGGTTTGGCCTTGGTGGGCTTGCCAACGCCGACATATTTGGGGAGGACAAACCCGAGCAGAAGCCGGTAAAGGAGAAAAAGGAAGAGGAGCCGAAGAGCCAGGGAGTTTCCGAGGCGGATCTGATCTTTTCCAAGGGCTTTACCTGCCCCTGCTGTGACCACGAATTCAAATCAAAGACCGTAAAGATCGGAAAGGCAAGGCTTGTGGATGCTGATATGGATCTGCGCCCCAAGTACGATTACATCGATTCCCTGAAGTACGATGTGATCATGTGTCCCTACTGCGGATACGCCGCTCTTTCCAGATTCTTTTCCAACCTTACACAGGCTCAGGCAAAGCTCATTAAGGTCAATATCTCACAGGCCTTCCAGAACAGCGAGGCTGTGGGCGAGATTTACACCTACGACGAGGCCATCGAGCGGTACAAGCTGGCGCTGGCAAACGCGGTGGTAAAGAGGGCCAGGGCTTCGGAAAAGGCGTATATCTGCCTTAAGCTGGCGTGGGTCATCCGCGGAAAGGGTGAAAATCTGGATCCCGAGCTTTCGGATTACCAATCTCAGCTTGACGCCTGCAAAAAGGAAGAGGAGGAGCTGCTTCACAGCGCTCTGGACGGCTTCATCGCAGCCCGTCAGACAGAGACCTATCCCATGTGCGGAATGGACGAGTCCACGGTGGATTACATGCTGGCAGTGTTCTATTACAGGTTCGGCCAGTATGAGGCCTCGGCCAAGCTGGTGTCGGGCATACTGACATCAAACACGGCCAACAAGAGGATGAAGGATAAGGCAAGGAACCTTAAGGATGAGATAGTTGCCAGCATCAAAGGACGTAAGAGCTGAGAGGCAGAAAGGAGATTTTATGAAATATAAGGGATTTATGAGCCTGCTGCTGACGGCGGCCATGGTAGTTACACTTCCGGGAACGGCTTTAGCGGATACTGTTTGTGAGGAGACCGTTTTTGGCGAAGAGTCCGATATCATTGAAGAGGAGCCTGCCGCTTTGGAAGAGATCGTGGAAGCTTCCGAGGCCGGAGTTACGGCGGATACCGCCGTGACAGATTTTGCTGCACTGCAGACCGCGGTTAAAAATGCAAAGGCCGGAACTGTCATCACCGTTTCTTCAAACACCGGAGTCATAGCCTGCAATGCCACACTGGTTCCCTCCAGGAGCGGAAATGCAAGCTCCCATATTAAGCTTATCGGAGACGGCAACCTGACCCTTGATTTTTCCTCCATGACAAAGAACGGATACGGTATAAGGCTCCAGAGCAGCTACTGGGATATCGAGGGCATCAGAGTGACCGGCGCTAAGGGCGTGGGCATGATGATAGAGGGCAGCCACAACACGGTTAAGGACTGTATCTTTTATTCAAACGGCAACACCGGCCTTCAGATAAGCGGAGACGGCAGCCAGAGAGTGGCGCAGTGGCCTGCCTACAATACGATCCTGAACTGTACTTCCCATAATAACTTCGACGCTCCCAACGGAGAGGACGCCGACGGCTTTGCCTGCAAGATCCGTTCCGGAGAGGGCAATGTGTTTAACGGCTGCATAGCCTACCATAACATAGACGACGGATGGGATCTTTTTGCAAAGGATGACAACTTCCCCTCCGAGGCCTGCGATATCATAAATTGCATCACCTTCGAAAACGGAAGCCTTACTGACGGCACCACGGCACCGGAGGGCGACGGAAACGGCTTTAAGCTGGGCAGCGGCGCAAACAAGGGCGGCTGGCCCGTAGCCAACAGGATAAAGAACTGCCTTTCTTTCGGAAACAAGGCCCATGGCTTTACCGACAACAACAATTCCGGCCCCGTGGAGGTATATAACTGCACTTCCGTAGACAACAATGACAATTCGGGCGGCTCAAAGAGGAATTTCCAGTTTGACGTGGAGCAGGAGGGCATAAACGAGAACCTTTTGTCAGTTTATACTTCCGTCCATACCTCGGAAAAGAAGAATGATAATTTCAACGGCACCCTAAAAAACAGCATTTATTACACAGACGGGTACCGCAAGGTAGGGGACAGCACCGCCATAAGTTCCGGCGCTAAAGTCGGAGAGGCTGTTGCCACCCCCCTTGACGAGAACGTGTTTAAGACGATTCCTTCTATCGATATAAGTACTCCCGACAGCGTTCACAAGACCTTGAGGGATGCAGAAGGATATATTAAGCTTTCGAACGGCTTCGCCACGGTTGATGCCTATTCAACCTACGGCTGCGATCTTTCCGGCGGAAAGGCAAGCTATCAGAGCTTTGACAAACCGGCACGTCCCAGCAGCGACTTCAACGCAGACAGGATCGCTTCCCATATGGGCTTCATAAAAAAAGAGGCGAAGTATCTGAACGTGACGGAATTGGCACCCCAGATCCCCGGCGGCGGATTCCCGGGCACAAAGAACAACAATCCCGCAGTCATCGGAAACGACTGGTTTAAGATGATGGGTGTTCATGACGAGGCAAGCGGCACCGATTACCAGATGAACGTGGGCTACGTGGGGACCGAGGCCGACTTCCTCAGCTATGAAGGCGGAGAGGCTACGAATTTCACCCACAGGCTCAGATTTTTGGGAGATCCCATTGACAAGAGCGGCAAGGCAGTGGGTGCGGAAGGCTTTGACGGACAGATCGCAGGCAGGGTTGTGAGCTTCACTGTTGACAATGAAAAGAAGGCCGTGGTGACAGCCTATGTTTACGGCTCCGGCAGCGGCAACCCCGGAAAGTTCACGGTTTACAGGAGCAACGGAAGCGTGTATGACGATGCACAGACCGTGGCCCTTAAGTCAAAGGCCTTTACCGTAGCCACCTTTACCGTAAGTGAGCCCGGAACCTTCTATCTCGGCACAGCCGGCTACAATGAAAGCACTCCCACCGATCTTTTCTATGCGACCCAGGTGGATGAGGATAACCCCACACCGCCCACCCCCGTGGATCCCCTTTCCGTTACCACTCTTTCCGAGAATGTGGTAAAGGAGGGCAAGGACGGAAGGTCATACAATATCGAGATCACTGCGGAAAGTACGGAGTACACCGGTAAAAAGATCGTTCCGAAGTTTGTGGTGAAGGATCCCCGGACCGGGGCCGTGCTGGTGGCAAAGAAGGATTACAAGGTAACCTTTAAGAACAACCTTAACGCAAACCTCACCTATGACAGTCAGACAGGTAAGTTTAAGTTCACAGAGGGTGCTAAGACTCCCACCTGGAAGATCACTTTTAAGAAGAGTTACAAGAAATCAAAGACGGTGGAGGGCAGCTTCAATATCAGGGCCAGGTCCCTTGAGACCGCTGTGATAACTCCCAGGAAAGCGACCATTACGGCTAAAGAGGGGAAGAAGTTCAACTTCCTGAAGAACATAAAGGTCGAAATAAACGGCAAGGTTAAAAAGCTGAACCTTAAGAAGGATACTATTAAGGATGAGATGGTCATTGTGAATGTGACCGAGGGCGATGCCGAAAACAAGGGCAAGGTCTTTAAGACAGCCGAAGTTAAGGACGCCCCCGCAGGAAAGTATGAGATCAGGATCATAGGACAGAAGAATTTCTTCGGCACCTGCACGGGCGGAGCCTTTGAGCTGGTGAGAAAGTAATCTGAGATCTTAGAAGGAGATAATGGAAAAATGGACCGTGTGAAAAAATTTATCGTATTCACCGCCGTGTTTGCGGCATGTCTGTGGATGACGGCGGCAGCCGTATTCGCGGGAGTAGTTGTCATCGATCCGGGACACGGAGGCCCCGGCACCGAGGGAGCGGGAGCGATCTATCCTCCCTATATGGAGAAGTCCCTCACTCTTGAGCTGGCCACAAAGCTCAGAGACGAGCTGGCCGCAAGGGGAGTAAGCGTTTATATGACCCGCACCTCCGATGTAGCCATGAGCCTTCCCCAGAGGGCTTCATATGCAAAGAGCGTAGGGGCGAATCTTCTGGTGAGCATCCACTTTAACGCATCGGGCCCCCATGACAAGACCGGCTGTGAGGTATGGTCCTCAATGTACGGAAATCACGCTACCGTGGGCAGGGAATGCGGCGCGCAGGTGCTTTCACAGCTTACGGCGCTCGGGCTTGAGAGCAAGGGCATTAAGTCAAAGCTGGGCACCCAGGGTGATTATTTCGGTATCATAAGGTACGGCGTTTCCATGGGAGTGCCCACCATCATCATAGAGCACTGCTTCATCGACTATCCCACCGACAGATCGGTCCTTGAATCCGCAGGAACAGCCGGTATGGCAAGGGCGGATGCAGCGGGCATAGCCTCATTTCTGGCATCCGGCACCGGCCAGGCTCTTATGAACGGAACCTTAGATGTTTCACCTGTGGCTCCGGCACCCACGGTTTCTCAGGCAGGCGGTACTGTCGGGGCAGGAGCATCCTCTACCGCCGCAGCCGTAAAACTTTCGGCAAACTTTTCTCCGGCGGACTGGAACTGGCTTTTAAGCCAGTGGGCTTACACGGGACATCCCCAGGATATCATAGTAACCGTGCCGCTGTCAGAGCTTCAGGCACTGGTTGAAGAGCATAAGAAGGGGAATATATAGAAAATGTGGATCGGGTTACTGTCTTTGCAGCATATCAAATCGCTGCCGCAGTGACTCCTGGAGTAACTGTGAACAGTTGATATTCAGCTTATCGGCAAAGTTGGCCATCCAGGCAGGAAGAGAAACATTTTTACGAACGGACCTTGTATCTGTAGCAGCCCTGTACGCAATCGTATCTATTCTGATAAGTGTGCTTATGGCATTTTTAGGAATGGAAAGCTCACTTTGAGGAGTAGCGGTGCGTATGGGGTTGTTTTCGTCTTCGTTGATCACCAGCCATCCGCTTGCGGCATCTGTGATCATGTCGATCGCCTGATCAAGGCTGTTTCCGCTCGAAATACAGCCCGGAAGATCGGGAACGCTGCATTCAAAACGGTTATCGTTCACTTTTTCTATGATAGCGGTGTAGATATACTTCATAATTTAACCTCTGCTTGGCCTGATTATCTGCTGCCTTTGCTTATCTCTCTGCGGATCTGCTTCAAGTCTTCATCGTCAAAGCTTCTTTTAAGCGGTATCGAATACTTTAATCTTTTATTATAGTATATGTCATGGCCGCCGCATTGACGCTTTAATACATATCCGTTTGCAAGTAATTCTTTGATTGCCTGTCGACGTGCGTTCATTTAAATCCTCACCATTATACACAATTTTGCGCAAAAGTTCAATGCCGAATAACTGTTATAATTGCTATCCAATCCCTGTAAATACAATGAATAGACGGTAATCTTACGAGGATGGTATGCAAATAATATCCTGGGTATATAACGCCGGAACCGACGTTTCCCGAAGTGATGTAGTTATAATAATACCCCTGATTCAAAATGT
The DNA here is from genome assembly GCA_017544285.1 of Lachnospiraceae bacterium. Classification (GTDB taxonomy): domain Bacteria; phylum Bacillota; class Clostridia; order Lachnospirales; family Lachnospiraceae; genus UBA1753. The sequence continues at coordinate 12,363 of JAFYEL010000009.1, forward strand.
CCAGTTGAAATTTTATACATTCAAATGATATTTGGGTATTTATTTTTGCACAAAATTAGATTAGAATGGTTAGTGGAGTAATCAACAACATCCTAACGGGAGGTACATGATGGCAAAGAAACTCGGTAAATTTCTGGCCTTCGCAGCCATAGCCAGTGCTGCGGCCGGCGCATACTACTACTACAAAAACAAGTCCGAAGCATCCGACTACGATGATTTCGTTGATTTTGACGACGAGGACGATTCCAGTCTTGAGGACTACCTTAAGGAAGAGGCATACCAGTCCGAGCAGACAGAGCGTTCACTCAAGGATATATTCCCCATCAACCTTTCCTCAGAGACCGTAAGCGAGGCACGTGAGACCCTTAAAAAGGCAGTCCTTGACATCGGTGAAAAGGTAGCAGACGTGGCCGGCTCCGTAACCGGAGTTGTAAAGCCCTCCGCCACCGGAGTTGAGGTAGAGGATTTCCAGTTCTACGATCTCTCGGCAGAGGATCTTACGGAAAGGGGAAGCGATCCCTCTCTTGATATCATCAACACCAAGAAGACCTCAAAGGCAGCTGAGGCTGTTGCGGAAGCGGCAAGTGATGCTGTCGAAGGTGTAAAGGAAGCTGCCGGTGAAGTTGCGGGAGCTGTTGAAGAGGCAGTGGCAGAGGCTGTTGATGCAGTAGCTGAGCCTGCAGAGGAAGAAGAGAAGAGCGCAGGGGAGATTCTTTTTGAGGCACCCGCCGAGGAAGAACCCGAGAAAACCGAAGCTGAGGCTGATGATGACAGTGATTTCTCTTTCGAGGATAATGTGTGATATTTTCGGTATCAAATATGTGTTAAATGTAAAACCGGTGGCAAGTCCACCGGTTTTTTATTTTGTTGTAGTTGTATGCTATTCGGGGGAGACAAAAAAGTGATATAGTCAATACATCCGGGAAGGGGAAAAAGGTGAAGCTTTCCTGCAGGATCGCGGGGAAGAATAATGTCCTGACTGTGGTGGTGAAGAAATAGGACAACCGCGTCAATCAAAGGACCGTTTCTGATCAACGAAAGAGGAGAATATTATCATGAACATTCTGAAAGAAAGAATGAAAAGGATAGCGGTGATCGGACTTGCGGCAGCGATGATAACTGCTCAGGTTCCGCAGGGAGTGTATGGAACGGAGGCTGCGGCCGAGACCGTGGAAGTGATGCAGAAGGATGCTCCGGTAGTGGAAGAGACACAGAAGGGCGTTCTGGTTATGGAGGAAGCGGAAGTATCCGGAGAGGAAG
>JAFYEL010000067.1 GCA_017544285.1 Lachnospiraceae bacterium
CGGAGAAAGCGAAGAGAGGATACTTTCGGAAGGCACCGATCACGACAGGAGCTCAGCCATAAAGCAGGTGGCAAGCGGACGTTTCGGCGTAACCAGACGATCCCTTGTGAGCGCAAGGGAGATACAGATAAAAATGGCTCAGGGCGCAAAGCCCGGCGAGGGCGGGCATCTGCCCGGAAAGAAGGTTTATCCCTGGATCGCCAGGACCAGACATTCAACCCCCGGTGTCAGCCTTATATCACAGCCGCCTCATCATGACATTTACTCCATAGAGGATCTGGCGCAGCTGATCTACGATCTGAAGAACGCCAATAAGAACGCAAGGATATCCGTGAAGCTGGTATCCGAGGCCGGCGTGGGAACGGTTGCCGCCGGCGTTGCAAAGGCCGGTGCCGGCGTGATCCTGATCTCGGGATACGACGGAGGAACGGGAGCCGCTCCTCTTTCATCCATACACAATGCGGGCCTGCCCTGGGAGCTTGGCCTGGCTGAGACCCATCAGACTCTGATCGCCAACGGCCTGAGAAATCAGGTTGTGATCGAGACCGACGGAAAGCTGATGAGCGGAAGGGATGTGGCCATAGCCGCCATCCTGGGAGCAGAGGAATTCGGCTTTGCAACCGCACCCCTTATCACCATGGGCTGCGTGATGATGAGGGCCTGCCAGTCCGATACCTGCCCCATGGGTATCGCTACACAGAATCCGGAGCTTCGCAAGCGCTTTGCGGGTAAGCCGGAGTATGTTGAGAACTTTATGATCTTCATCGCAAGGCAGCTTCGTGAGATCATGAGCAGCCTGGGCGTTCGCACCGTGAATGAGCTGGTGGGAAGAACGGATCTTCTGAAAAAGAAGGAGAACGTATCCCTTGGCGGACAGAGGCTGGATCTTTCAAGGATACTCCTGGATATGTCCGGTGAGGACCGGAAAAAGATGACCTTCGACCCTGGCTGCCTCTATGACTTTAAGCTTCAGAGCACCAAGGACGAGAGCGTGCTCCTTAAGTCAAAGAACGTAAAGGCTGCCATCGAATCCGGGAAAAAGGCAGAGGTCGACATACATCTCCAGAGTGTGGACAGGACCTTCGGAACTCTGCTGGGAGCAGAGATTACAAGAAAGCATCCCGAGGGACTTGCGGAGGATACGATTACCGTGAACTGCACCGGTTCCGGCGGACAGAGCTTCGGTGCATTCATTCCCAACGGTCTGACTCTGAGGCTCACCGGAGACTCCAACGATTATTTCGGAAAGGGTCTTTCCGGCGGAAAGCTGATCGTGGCCGCACCCAAGGAGGCGGGCTATGATCCCCACGAAAATATCATAATAGGAAATGTGGCTCTCTATGGCGCCACCTCCGGAAGGGCCTATATCGCAGGTATGGCCGGAGAGCGTTTCTGCATCAGGAATTCCGGTGCGGTTGCGGTAGCCGAGGGCGTGGGCGAGCACGGCTGCGAGTACATGACCGGCGGCGTTGTGGTCATCCTGGGACATACAGGCAAAAACTTTGCAGCGGGTATGAGCGGCGGTGTTGCCTATGTGCTGGATGATGACAATCATCTTTACAGAAACGTGAACAAGCAGCTTGTGAGCATGGAGAAGGTTGAGCATAAGAACGACCTGGCGGAGCTGCGTTCCATAATAGAAGAGCATGTGAAGTATACGGGGTCGGAAAAGGGGAAAGCCATCCTTGAAAGCTTTGATGAATACGCACCCATGTTCAAGAAGATAATACCTCTGGATTACAAGGTAATGCTCAAAGGCATCGCCCTCTTCGAGGAGCAGGGCGTAGATCCGGAGACCGCAAAGATAGAAGCATTCAAAGCCTTCGTGGGAGGTGAATTATAATGGGAAAGACTACGGGATTTTTGGAGTATGAGAGAAAGACCGGCCCCGTGAGAAGCGAGGAGGACAGGGTCTGCGATTATAAGGAATTCCACGGCTGCCTTCCTTTGAAGGAACAGAGGGAACAGGCTGCAAGATGTATGGACTGCGGCATACCCTTCTGTCAGGCGGGAGTGATGATAGCGGGAATGGCCTCCGGCTGTCCTCTTCACAACCTGGTGCCCGAGGTTAACGATCTGGTGTACAGGGGAAGGATGGAGGAAGCTTACCACAGACTTTCCGTCACCCACAGCTTTCCCGAGTTCACAAGCCGTGTATGTCCCGCCCTCTGCGAGGCGGCCTGCACCTGCAATCTCCACGATCTGCCGGTGTGCACAAAGGAAAACGAACGGGCGGTAATAGAGTATGCCTATGAACATGACATTGTAAAGGAAGAGACCCCCGAGGTCAGGACCGGCAAGAAGGTGGCTGTAGTGGGAAGCGGTCCCTCCGGACTGGCAGTGGCGCAGCTTCTCAACAAGAGAGGACATGAGGTCACGGTATACGAGAGAAGGGATAGGGCCGGCGGGCTTCTCCGCTACGGTATTCCCAACATGAAGCTGGATAAATCCGTGATCGATCGCAGAATAAAATTAATGGAGGCTGCGGGGATCAGATTCGTGTATAATACGGATATAGGAAAGGATATTTCCGCAAAGGAGCTTGAGTCGGAATACGACGGGATAGTTCTGGCCTGCGGAGCATCCCGGCCCAGAGATCTGAATGCACCCGGAAGAGATGCCAAGGGCATCCGTTTTGCCGTGGATTTTCTTTCAGAGGTCACAAAGAATCTTCTGGACAGTAATTTCAAAAAGGTGCCCACCCAGCTTGCAAAGGACAAGCATGTTATAGTGATAGGCGGAGGCGATACGGGAAACGACTATGTGGGAACCTGTGTGCGCCTGGGAGCAAAGAGCGTTACCCAGCTTGAGATGATGCCCGCGCCCCCCGAGTGCAGGACCGCCGGCAATCCCTGGCCGGAGTGGCCCAGGGTGCTTAAGACTGATTACGGCCAGGAGGAGGCTGCCTGGAAATTCGGCAGCGATCCCAGAATATACCAGACCACGGTAAAGGAGTTCATCAAGAACAAAAAGGGTGAGCTCAAGGAAGTGGTGCTGATCTCGCTGGAGCCCAAAAAGGACAAGAAGACCGGCAGGATGAATATGGTCCCCGTGGAGGGAAGCGAAAAGAAGATCCCTGCTCAGCTGGTACTTATCGCAGCAGGATTTCTCGGAAGCGAAAAGTATGTGACGGATGCCTTCGGCGTGGAGACCGACGCCCGTACCAATGTTAAGACCGAAGCGGGCAGATTCCTGACTTCAAAGCCGGGGATCTACACCGCCGGAGATATGCACCGCGGACAGTCCCTGGTGGTATGGGCCATTTCGGAAGGACGAGGAGCCGCCCGGGAAGTAGACGAAGCACTTATGGGTTACAGCAATCTGTAGGATACGCCCAAGGAGGAAAGTATGGAGATGACATTTGATGAGGTAATGAAGTTTATAGAGGAGGAGGACGTCAAGTTCATCCGTCTGGCTTTTCGGGATGCCTTCGGCGTTCAGAAAAACATCTCCGTTTTGCCCGGGGAGCTGAAGAAGGCTTTTGGGTTCGGAGCTCCCATCAATGCCAGGGAGATAGCCGGCTTTGACTCAGATGATTACCCCACTCTTTATCTGAGGCCGGATGCGGACACCATGGCCATACTTCCCTGGAGACCGGACAGCGGCAGGGTTCTGAGGATGTACTGCGATGTGTATACTTCCCTTGGCCGGGAGTGCAGTGCGGACACCAGGTTTTTGCTTAAAGAGGCCGTTAAAAAAGCAAAGGAAAAGGGCATTGAATTCAAGTTCGGAAACGAGGCAGAGTTTTATCTTTTCCTTAAGGACGAGAACGGTGAGCCCACAAAGATCCCCTATGACAGGGCGGGCTACATGGACATCGCACCCATGGACCGCTGCGAAAATGTCAGGAGAGAGATCAGTCTAACAATAGAGCGCATGGGCCTTATTCCCGAGAGATCCCATCACGAGAGGGGACCGGGGCAGAACGAGATCGATTTTCATTACGGCAAGCCCTTAAAGGCAGCCGATCAGATGACCACCTTTAAGATGGTGGTCAGCACCATTGCGGACAGGTACGGTCTGGTGGCGGATTTTTCTCCACTTCCCCTGCCCGAAAAACCGGGCAACGGATACCATATCAATATCTTCGCCGAGGACAGCAATGGGCGTGATGTGGCAACCAATGCCGCAGCGGGCATCATGGAGAAGATAAGGGAGTTCACCATCTTCCTTAACCCCACGGATGCTTCCTATTCAAGGCTCGGATCGCACTACGCACCCGACAGGGTGAACTGGTCAAGAATGGGAAATGCAGAGCTCATGCATATAGACAATATCAGCGGCAAGACAAGGGCGGAGCTCAGGTCTCCCGACGCAGGTTCCAATCCCTATCTGGTATATGCCCTTCTGATCCATGCCGGATTGTGGGGAATAGAGAACAGGATCGAGCTTCCCCAGGAGATGCCTGCCGATGCCCTTCAGCTCCCCGGTTCCAGAAAGGAAGCGGCAAAGCTTGCAAGAGAGAGCAGCTTTGTAAGAAATGTTGTTCCTCAAAGCCTTATCGATGAGTATGTGATCTGACCCCTGTTTGAGGATAAAATGCCAAAGAAAGATGATATCCAGCAATCTATATTGGTGGTATCGGCGTCCGAGCAGTTCAACGCCCATGTGAAGGGGGCAAAGGTTTCCTATATCACTTTCGATGTGGTCAAGAGTGTTGCTCTTGCCAGACGCCGTTTGCTTGAGAGAGAATATGACCTGGTTGTGATAAACGCGCCTTTATCCGACGAGGTTGGGGAGGAGTTTGCCCTTGACGCAGCGGAAAGAGGCAGCTCCTGTGTTCTCGTTGCCGTGCCCCGGGATGTGTACGAAGAAATGGCAGACTTTGTCATCGACAGGGGTATCCTTGTGATACCCAAACCCGTGGGTGCCGCCGTGGTGGACAGATCCCTTCGTTTCCTTGCGGCCATGCGGGCAAAGATGCGCGGATTCGAGAAAAAGGCCAATGCCGCACTTGAAAAGGCGGAGGAGGTCAGGATCGTGAGCAAGGCCAAGCTTGTGCTCATGGAGACAAAGCATATGACCGAAGAGGAAGCCCATAAGTATATAGGCCGTCAGGCCATGAACAACGGGGTTTCCCGAAGGAGGGTGGCGGAAGCTATCCTCGATGATCTGTAAGAGTAAATACTCTTATCAGGGGGATTAATCCCTTCTTTTCCGACTGACAGTAAGTTTAAACTGACTCGATAGTTCAAACCCTTGATTTTGTGCGGACTGCATGGTAAAATTATCGGTGTATTTCTCAGACAGGAGGCTACTTATATGTCAGAAACAGCCGGAGCATCCCTCGTTCAGGATGCATATGAAGAACAGAAAAACAGAATAGACAATATTGTTAATGAGATGGCTTCTGCAGAGGACACCGAAGAGGAAAGGGTCTGGAAGGAGCACGTTGACAAATATCTTAAAGAGATCGAAAGATATCAGTCCATGATAAAGCTTCTGGATATCGGCGATGAAGAGCTGAGCCAGAGGACCAGCGTCTTCCTTGATATCCTCGAGAATCCCGAGTTTGAGATCGCATTCGTCGGCACCATCAAGACCGGCAAGAGCACACTGATAAACGCGCTCCTGGGTCATAACTTTACGCCCACGGATGTAACTCCCGAGACCGCGGCACTTACCAAATTCCGCCGCAGTGAAAAGGATTATATAAAGATCATCTTCTACAACGAGGAAGAGTGGAAAGAACTTCGGGCCAGCAAATCCCAGAACGCCGTTGAGTACAACGACCTTTACAAGAGGCTGGGAGCTGAGGAGGCCGCACCCAAGTGGATCGGCCACGAGGCCATCAAAAAGGAGCTTGACGGAACCGAGATAGAGGAAAAGGTAGCCCAGTGGACCTCTTCGAAGTATGCGGAGCATTTCTTCGTTAAAGAGGTGGAGCTCGGTATATCAACACTTCCCGAGTGGTTCCCTCCCCAGGTTCTCTTTGTAGATACCCCTGGACTTTTCGATGCGGTTCAGTATCGTTCCGAGATCGCAGAAAAGTATATCCGTAAGGCAGACGCCGTATTCTTCTGCGTGGATGTTCAGCGTACCATCCGCGAGGAGCACGACGAGATCCAGACGGTTTTCGCCAACTCAAACGACAACAAGAGCAAGGTTCACATTGTGGCCACTCACTGGGATAAGCTTAACAAGCCCATCGTGGACAACTGGAAAAAGCAGAAGAGGTTCTTTGTGGAGCTTTTCTCCAACGCGAACTTCTTCGGTTCCGAGGAACTTGCGGAAAAGAACATCCTCCATTCCTCGGCATACATGTACAACCTTTGCAATCATTTCGATGAGAACATAGACGAGCTTGAGATCTTTGCCCGCACCCTGGGCCTCAGCGTCAGAGGTGACGACGACGAAAAGATCCGCGGATTAAAGGATCAGCTTCTGGAATTCACAAACATCGAAAAGATCAAAAAGGTCATCGAGACAGAGCTTGTGGTCAAGTACAAGCAGCTTATGGTAGACCGTATCGAAAAGATCTATCAGGAGCTTGTAAATAACTACAGGCAGGGAATCCGCGAAAAGAGGCTGGAAAACGAAAGCAAGTAATGAAAATAAATCCCAGAGAAAGATTTCTCATCGCATTGCTTGTGATCTCTGTAGTGGTGGGTCTGGCCGGATGTCTGCTGATCCATCGTATAGAGCATACCCAGTCCGCCGGATATATGGAGATGCTCTGCAGGGAAAAGGGAAAATCTTTAGATGACGTAATGGAAAGCTTGAGCGGCCGCCTTATGGTGGTCGCTTCGGGTATAGAGAGCGCTATCGAGGCGGCCGATGATCCTTACAGTGAGAGCTTCATCGACCGCACCACCGATTCAACCGGTAAGCTGCTCGAACAGATCCTGGATGGCCATAACGGTCATGCTTTTGCCTATCTGCGCTTCAACGAGCGTCTTAATCACTCCGACAAGGGGTGGTTCCTTGAAAAAACCCAAAGCGGTGTGGAAAATGTTCCCCTCACCGTTATCAAAAATTTCCGCCCCGATGATATGGAACATGTGGGCTGGTATTATGTGCCCATGAACTACGGTGCACCCATGTGGATGGATCCCTACAACAATGCAAATGTAGGCACCTACATGTTTACCTATGCCATCCCCATTTATCATAACAACGAAGTATTCTGCCTTCTGGGTGTGGACATAGATCTCAACGAGATGCTGGAAAATGTCCGGGACATGAAGGTTTATGACGACGGTTTCGCCATTCTGAAGGACAAGTCCGGAAAGGAGCTCAACGAGGCACCCATACTGGATTACGGGAATTATGCCACCGCAGCCTATGAGCTGAGGAACGGAATGACCCTGAATGTCTATGTGTCCCCCAGAGAGGTTTATCCCCTGCACTACAGCCTGGGCTACAAGCTTATGATAGCTTCCTTCCTGTTCGTGGGCTTGGTCCTTCTGATCTTCATCTTATACATCAACAGGTCCGGCACCGGAGAGTGGTACGGCAGTGATGTTAGATATGTCTATGCCAGGGTTGCCCTGAGGGTGCTGGCGGTGCTGATACTTGCCATTCAGCTGGGATTTTTGCTGATGGAAAGAGGCGTGTTCAACAAGGATCAGTACTACATCCTCCAGGAACGTACCTATGGTGTAAAGCTTAAGGCGGTGGCAGCCGAGGATTTCGAACCCTACAGCTATGTAAATGATACGGGAAGCGCCACCGGTCACGATATAGAGCTTGTAAATGCCCTGGCCAATGCCATGGATGTAAATATCGAAGTCGAGCTGATGGATTATGATGACGCCAAGGAAGCCGTGGAAAACGGAGCCGCGGACATGATCGTGGGTCTTGACATGGTGACGGAAAGACAGGATCGGAATATCCTGCAGACCCGGCAGGTTGCCGACGATGCCATCGTGATATACGGCAGGAAGCCTTTTTCCGGCATCAGTGAACTCCGTCAGTCCCATTACGCAATGGTCAGTGATGAGATCTTCCCGGATATGTACAGCCTTAGGGATGGGGCAGAGATGTACGGCAGCGTAAAAGATGCTCTGCGATCGGTGGTGGCCGGCACCAATGATTACGCCATAGTCCGCCGTTCGGTGGGAGTTCTTGAGATAGGCCGTAACGGATATGAGGGCATAAATCAGGTATACGAGCTGATGGAAAATCCCATGTGCATAGGCGTCCGGGGGGATAAAAAAGAGCTGTTTGACAAGCTGGAGGCGGTTATCGCCAGGCTCGAAGAAGATGAGACCATCAAGCTTCTTCAGGAGAAATGGCTTTCCGATCACGTAAAGGATAACAGCATCTTGGGCGTGATCAAGAGGAATCTCACCTTTTACGTGATCACCGGTCTGGTTATATTCCTCTGCCTTGTAATAATGGGAATCCTCTGGATGGGAGAAAAGAACTACAGCTTAAGGACCCTTTCCGAAGAGGATGCCCTTACGGGAATATACAACAGAGGCGCCGGCGAAAGGGCCGTCCGGGCTCTTATCGAGCAGAAGCCCGGGGGCATGTTCATCTTATTTGATGCGGATAAGTTCAAATCCGTAAACGACAGCTTCGGACATTCCGTAGGTGATATGGTGCTGAAGGCCATAGCGGAATGCATGCGAGGTGCCTTCGGAGAAAACGACGTTATCATGCGCTTCGGAGGGGACGAGTTTGCCGCTTTCCTGCCTGAGGTCAGATCACAGCAGGCCGGTGCGGAATGTATAGAGAAGCTTTTTGAGCTCATAAACACCCACGAGATCTCGGAGCTTGAGGGCAGGCGGATCACCATCAGCGTGGGCGCCGTGATTAACGAGGGCGCTTCCGGTTTTGAGGAGCTCTACAGCGCCGCGGATGCGGGAGCATACGAGAGCAAAAAGAAGCCCGGAAACACATACACTTTCAAGGAGCTGGTCCGGGATGAACAGAGCTGACAGATTTGATATTGCCAAAGGTATAGGTATACTCCTGGTGGTCCTGGGTCACCTGGAGTACATAAGCGAACCCCTGAGATACTTCATCGTATCCTTTCACATGCCTCTGTTCTTTGTGATCTCCGGTATGCTCATGTGCGTGGTGGGAGAGGAGAAAAAGGAACCGGCCAGGTTTGTAAAAGGAAAATTGTCCAGGATGGGATTCCCCTATCTTGTTTACACCATAGCCTACCTTATAATAGAGATCATATACGGACACTTCACCGGGACCTTTCAGAAATGGACCTTTATCCAGGATATCTGGCAGGGCGTGTGCCTTTACGGTATCTCCGTGCTATGGTTCCTTCCCTCCATGTTCTTCGGGATGCTGATCCTGTATTTTCTGCGGAGGAAGCTTTCACACAAGGCCACGGCGATCACTGTGGTCATCCTTACCGTATCAGCCTACGGCCTTAACTTTCTGCTTGAGATGTACAGGAGTGCCACGGTGTTCGAACTGGTGTTGTCGGAGCTTTACTATCCCATGGCCATGGTGCTCCGCAGTGTGATCGCCGTCTTTTATCTTGCAGTCGGGTATTACGGTCAGTACCTTATTTCGAAAAAGAAGATTGAGTTAAATGCTCCCCTGAAGATAGTCATTGCAGTCCTGCTCTTGGGAGCGGTGGTATTCTTAAGCCGGGTGAACGGAGCGGTGGATATCCATTTCCTGATATTCGGCAATCCTTTCATATATATCTTTAACTCTCTGGCCGGGTCCGCAGCGGTGATGCTGATAAGCTCGGCGGCGGAAAAATATTCCGGCACCATTCCCGGCAGGATAGTGAGATACTACGGAGTGAACTCTCTTACGGTTATGGCTACCCATATCAACTTTTATGTACTCTATGCCTCCATACTTCTGGTGATACATCTTATGCAGTACATAACCCATGCCAAGGGATACCTTTTCTGCCCCCTCATAGTGTTCTTTGTGTTTGTGGCGGAGGCTTTTGTAATAGAGGGGATAAAGATTTTGAAAAAAATTGTGACCCCCAAAGAAAAAAAGCTGTCTATATAGGTAAAAGGCAATACGAAGCAACGTAAAAGGAGGAGTAATTATGATAAAAAAACGTTTATTCTCATTCGCAATGATAATGATGCTGGCAGCTTCCGCACTGACGGGCTGCGGCGGCTCATCTTCATCCGAGGCTGATTCGGGAGCCTATACAAACGGCGCATATGCGGCAAAATCAATGGCGGCAGAGAGCGCGGTTGCAAGTTACGATGATGCGGATTACGCCGAAGAGTATGAGGAGAGCGGAGATTACAACAGCGGAGCCTATGGCAGCGGAGAGGTAACCTCCGACACCCAGGTTGACGAGAGCGCAGCAAATGCCAACAGCAACCGCAAGCTTATCCGCAATATAAACATGACTGTGGAGACTCTGGAGTATGAGAACCTCATCACAGGCATCAAGAGCAAGGTAAACCAGCTGGGCGGATATTTTGAGAGCATAGACGAGTCCAGGAATACCTATTCCGCATCCGAGGTAAGATACGCGAACCTTACCATCCGCGTTCCCAAGGAGAATGCCGACGCACTTATCGCGGTAGTGGAAAAGGACAGCAACATAGTGGACCGTTCCGAGAATATCTCCGATGTGACACTCGACTATGTAGACAAGGAAAGCCATAAAAAAGCCCTTCAGGCAGAGCAGCAGAGACTGCTGGAGCTCATGGAGAAGGCAGAGACCATAGAGGATCTGATCACCATAGAGTCCAGGCTTTCGGATGTGCGTTATCAGATAGAGAGCATGGAGAGCCAGCTCCGTACCTACGATAACAAGATCGAATATACTACCATGTATCTCACCATCCGTGAGGTTGAAAAGATCACTCCCGCCGAGGAGCCCGGCTTCTTCCAGAGGATATCCGAGGGCTTTGTGGAGAGCCTTGACGGAGCACGCCGCATCATCGAGAACTTAGTGGTATGGTTTGTTGTCAACATTCCTTACCTGATCCTGCTGGCAGTATTCGTACTGATCGTGATCTTCCTCATAGTAAGGCCGATCGCAAAGAAGTCAAAGGCAGCCAGCGACAAGAGAAGACAGGAATATCAGGAGTTTGCCTTAAAGAAGGCAGCCGCCGCCGGCGGAGTACCCGTTGACAAGCTTATTGACAAGACCCTTCCCGAGCCTGTAAAGACCGAGAGGAAGCACGGCTGGAAGAAGAATGCACCCGAAAAAACCGAGGAAACAAAGGCTGAAGAGCCCAAAACAGAAGACCCTTTGGCAAAAACCGACAAAAATTGATTAGCCGGTTTGTGAAATTCGTGCAAAATCACACTTGTTTAAAAAAAAGGGGAGTGCTAATATAATGGCGTACCCCCCAATACATGGATGACCTCTCCCCAAGAGGTCATGGGCTTTTCAGAAATGAAGAGCTTTACCCATAAAAAGAAATACCTTCTCCAGAAAAGGCATCGCGTTCGCGATGCCTTTTCACTTTATATCTTTCCCCCAAAGTGGTATAATACTATAGATTTTTTCTTTTAGGAGTTATGAATGATTAACAATCCGGGTTGGCAGCTTAACTACATCGGAAACATGAAGCCTGTATTCAACAAAAGGGCACTGTTTTCCAACGCTTCTTATGAATACCTGATCCCTGCGGAGCCCATGCCCTATTCCATAGTGACCATGAGATTCCGCACAAAGAGAAACAACGTGGATACGGTCATTCTTCACTGTGCCGGCGAGTCCTACAACATGGAAAAGCGCGAGACCGTGGGCGAGTTTGATTTCTACGAGGCAGAGGTAACGCTGGACGACAAAGAGATAGAGTATTATTTTGAAGTCCGCTGCGGCCGGATCATCTGCTTCTATGACACAAGGGGCGCCGTAGACAACATAGACGATCCCTACCCCTTCAGGGTCATTCCCGGTTTTAAGACACCGGATTGGGCCAAGGGTGCGGTCATGTACCAGATCTTCGTGGACCGCTTTTACAACGGTGACAAATTCAACGATGTTCTTTCGGATGAGTACGCCTACATCGGCGAGCACGTAAGGCGTGTGGAAAACTGGGAAAAATACCCGGCGGCAATGGGCGTCAGGGAGTTTTACGGCGGCGATCTCCAGGGAGTCATGGATAAGCTTGACTATCTCCAGGAGCTGGGCATCGAGGCCATATATTTCAACCCGCTTTTCGTATCCCCCTCAAATCACAAATATGATATCCAGGATTATGACTATATAGATCCCCACTTCGGAGTCATCCTTCCCGAGACTGAGGTTGACGAGAACGGGCAGCTTCTGCCTCTCCTTAATTCCGGAGACAACAACAACCGCAACGCGGCGCGCTACAGGGCAAGGGTGACGGACAAGAGGAATCTCGAGGCTTCCAACCTGCTCTTTTCCCAGCTTGTGCAGGAATGTCACAACCGCGGCATTAAGGTGATCATCGACGGAGTCTTCAATCATTGCGGCTCTTTCAATAAATGGCTTGACCGGGAACGTATATATGAAGGAAGGGAAGGTTACGAAGACGGGGCGTTCATCAACAGGGAATCTCCTTATAATTCCTTTTTCATGTTTCACAATCCCGATGCTTTCCCCTACAACGAGAGCTATGACGGCTGGTGGGGTCACGATACCCTTCCAAAGCTGAACTACGAAGCTTCCCTGAAGCTTCAGCAGTATATACTGGACATCGCCAGAAAATGGGTCAGCCCTCCTTTCAATGTGGATGGGTGGAGACTTGACGTGGCGGCGGACCTGGGCTTTTCGGCAGAGTTTAACCATAAGTTCTGGAAGGATTTCCGCCGGGCCGTAAAGGAGGCCAATCCCAACGCGGTGATCATAGCCGAGCATTACGGCTGTCCCCGTGAATGGCTCAAGGGTGACGAGTGGGATTCCGTCATGAACTACGATGCTTTCATGGAGCCTCTGACCTGGTTTTTGACGGGTATGCAGAAACATTCCGACGATTACCGTGAAGATATGCGCGGAAATCCCGATATATTCTACGGAAGTTTAAAATACCATTCCAGCTTTATGACCTATCCGTCTCTCATGGTTGCCATGAACCAGCTGTCAAATCACGACCACTCCAGGTTCCTGACCCGTACCAACCACAAGGTCGGCCGCATGAACACCCTGGGCTGTGAGGCGGCAAACGAGGGCGTTAATAAAGCGGTCATGAGAAATGCCGTACTCTTCCAGTTTTCCTGGCCGGGTGCGCCCACCATTTACTATGGTGACGAGGCGGGCCAGTGCGGCTTCACCGATCCCGACAACCGCAGGACCTATCCCTGGGGCCACGAGGATCATGAGCTCATTGATTTTCACCGCGAGATGATCAGACTCCGCAAGACCTGTCAGGAGCTGAAGACCGGAGCGGTCAAATATCTGGACAGCGCCTACGGAATGATCTGCTTTGCCAGATTTTCCTCCAGAGCCCAGAGCATAATAGTGATAAACAATTCCGATAGAGAGATAGAGATCAATCTGCCGGTATGGCTGGCCCAGGTTCCCTGGGAGTGCTCTCTGGTGCGGCTGATCATGACTACCCCCGAGGGACATGACAGTGTACCGGGTATTGTGGGCATACAGGCGGGTCACCTGATAGTGACCATGCCCGCACTCTCTTCGGCAGTATACAGATACGAAGGATAAGCATGAGGAAGTTCGGATCCCAAAAGTTCATATCGGTGGTGCTGAGTCTGGCCCTTGCTTTTCCCGTGCCCGCTTACGCAGATACTGTGCAGGAAGCTCCCGTTGTTGCAGTGGAGAGCGAGGGTGTGGAAGAAACTCCTGTCATTGCAGCGGGAGATGAAACACCGGAAGAGATCTCTGCCACAGCTCCTGTCATTTCCGACGAAGCGAAGGATACCGAAGCGGTCGCAGACAGTGACATCGTGTACGGCGGCGCCCTTCCCGACGGATCCAAAGCCCCCAATGTGGACGACTATCTGAGGAGCCAAAACCTCAGGAAGGGTAATGTGGTCTTCGGACAGGAAAGCACTGTCAACGCAGACCTTCCCGAGGAGTACAGCTCCGTGGACGAAGGTTATATAAGCCCCGTCAGGGATCAGGCAGACTCCAATCTGTGCTGGTCATTTTCCGCTATTGCAGCCATGGAGGCGGATGCGGTAAAGGACGGATACATTTCAAACGATACATATCTCTCCCCCGATGCCACCGGCTACTATTTCTTCAACAGAGTACCGGACGGACTGGGGAACACAAAGGATGTCAGGGTCCGCAGGACCAGGCCCGGAAAGAGCAATTATTACGACAACGGCGGAAACGCCTTCAACACCGTCTTTCAGTTTATGCAGTGGATGACTCCTCTGTACGAGGAAGACGGCCCCTTCACCGGGATGCCCAACCACTACGAGGAATCCGTTGAGGCAGCCTATGGCAGGGATGCCTTTCATCTGGAAAATGCTCTCTGGACCGCCAGCAGTTCCGAGGCTGCGGTAAAACAGCTCGTCAGGCAGTACGGAGCGGTGACCGTAAACGTGGCCATGAATTCCGCAAAGACGGTTTCCTACAACGGAGCTCAGGTAAAGACTCTCTACAATGATTCCCATATTGAATACAACCATGCGGTGGCTATAATTGGATGGGTGGACAGTTTTCCCGCAGAGCTTTTCTCGGGAGCTACGGTTTCCTCCCAGAAGCCGGATCGGAACGGAGCCTGGATATGCAAGAATTCCTATGCAAAGGATGGCATATTCTATCTTTCCTATTGCGATCTTTCCCTCAAGAGTTCGGAAAACGACAACAAGGCCATAGCCTTTGATATTGCCGGCGTAACGGGTTATGACAATAACTACGGCTATGACGGAGGTATAGGAACCTACAGTGCGGGCCGCACCGGTGAGATCCACGGTGCCGAGATTTTCCGCGCCTCGGCAAACGAGGGCGATGACAAGGCCGAGAGTATAAAGGCAGTGGGCTTTGCCACCAACACCGCAGGCGTTTCATGGACCGTAAGGGTTTACACCGGCATCAATCCCGAGGGTGGCAGTCCCACCGATGGCGTTCTGATGTATGAGCAAAAGAGCTCGTCACCTCTGACTTATCCCGGTTACTACACCGTAAGGCTGCAGGATCCTGTGTATGTGGATGAGGGTGAGTACTTCTCCATAGTTGTAAAGCTTGAAGCTCCCGAGAGCGATCAGGTCGTCAGGCTCATGTACGATGACACCTACGGCGGGACCTCCAGGTGGGTTTATTCCGATCCTTCAGCCCAGGCTGGCCGCAGCTATCTGAGCAAGAATGGTGAGGAATGGTACGATACTGCCGAAAAGAACCTTGATCCCTTCTACGATATGGTGGGTTCTCACGCACCGGGAGCCGGTTATGTCAGGATAAAGGCCTTTACTTCAAACATAAAGTCCGAGGGTCAGCATTACATCGACAACGATATGGTGGCTCTTGTGCCGGATCAGGTATACACCGGTGAAAAGATCACCCCCGATCCCCAGATATATTACGGAAGCACCCGTCTTAAGCAGGGCAGGGATTATACCGTAAGCTACGGAGCCAACAAGGCTGTGGGCAAGGGAAGCGGAAGCATGACCATCCGCGGAAACGGAAGATATATCACAAAGTCCGCCATCGTCCGCTCCTTTAACATCACAAAGCGTCCCATCACGGATCCGGATATAGAGGTGATGGGTCTGGAGCAGCAGCTTTATACCGGAGCTCCCGTTACCCCCGTCACTCTTTCCTACAACGGCGCGCTGCTGAGGAAGGACGCCGACTATAAGATCAAGTACCGCAGAAACAAAAAGGTGGGCATAGTCACGGCGGTGATAGCGGGCAAGGGCAACTTTTCCGCAAAGAGGAAGGTCACCTTTGAGGTGGCAAAGCGTGATATCGCCGACGAAAAGATCATTGCCAGAGAGATAAAGGATCAGGAGTACAAGGGAGTGGTGCTGACTCCCGAGGTAAGGCTTCTGAACGGATACGATCAGAAAAAGCAGCTGGTCAAGGATAAGGATTACACCGTTGAGTACTTTGACAACCTGATGCCCGGCGTGGCCAGGATACTGATACTGGGCAAGGGAAGCTACATGGGAAGCCGGGAGCTGACCTTCAATATCAATGGTGCCGACCTTTCAAAGGCCACGATCACAAAGATAAATGACGTCACCTACACCGGCGATGCCATAACTCCCGATGTCGAGGTATATTACGGATCAAAGCGGCTGACCGAGTCCGTAGACTACGAGATAAACTTTGCCAACAATATCAACGTGGGCACCGCCACTGTTTCCATATCCGGCCGCAAGGGTTCCATCTATACAGGAACCGGAGTCACAAAGACCTTTAACATCAAGGCCCTGAGCCTTACGGGAGCGACCCTGGAGAACTTCGGCGATGTCTCATACAAGGCGGGAGTCAGGTACTACTCCCAGAACGAAAACAAGGACGATCCCAACAGGATGAAGGTCCGTCTCGCAAACGGAAACTATGTGGACCCCTCGGAGTACACTGTCACATATGAAAACAATTACTCCACCGGTTCCACGGTGACCGCCACCATGATCATTAAGGCCAGGGGTGACAACCTAACAGGAAGTCTTACAAAGAACTTTAACATCGTGGCCGGAAGCAACGTCCAGCTTGGTGACTTTACAAACTCAAAGCTGGTGGTAACAGGATTTTCCACCTCCAGAGAGTATATCTACGATGCCTACAACCACAGGGAAAATGCGGACAATTCCGTAAAACCCGCCCTCAGCATCAGCTACAAGGGTAAAACCCTTGTGAAGGATCAGGATTATACCCTGACCTATCACAATAACAACGCCATAGGCACGGCCTATGTGACCATAGAGGGCATCAACGGTTCCGGATACGCGGGAACCAGGACCGAGTATTACGATATAATCGGCAAACCCATTTTCGTATCGCCCCTGGGTGTGGCGGACAACGACTTTATCGTTTACGCCCCTGCGGACTGCGTATACAACGGCAAGCCTCAGAAGCCCAAGGTAAAGATCTTTGAGTACATCCTCAAGGATAAAAACAAACACACCGGAAAGAGAGACGGTTACAAGTATCTTTCCGAGGGCAGGGATTACACTCTGAAATATTCCTCAAATGTTGACGCGGGAGTGGGAAAGGTGACACTCACGGGTATCGGAGAGTATTCCGGAACCCACACCTTTAAGTTCAACATAGCTCCTGCGGAGCTTTCCTCCGCATCCCGTCCCCGCATACCTTCAAGGCTGTATACGGGAGAGCAGATCTGTCCTCAGGTATATCTCCAAAACGAGGGCGGATATCTGATGGAGGGGCTGGATTACGACGTGACCTACGGCGAGAATATCAACGCCGGCACCGGCACCATAACCTACACCGCAAGGGAGCTCACAAAGGAAGAAGAGGATGCGGGACTGCAGCCCAACTATGTGGGCCAGCTGACCCTGAACTTTTCCATCAGACCCAGAAAGCTGAATGACAGCAGGATCAGGGTTTCCGGTCTCGACGGTATCAGCTATACGGGAGAAAAGGTGGAGCCCAGGATCAACCTCATATTGAACTGCGGTTTCGGAGACGTGGTCGTTCCCGAGTCCGAATACGACATAAGCTACGGAAGGAACGCCTCTGCGGGAAAGGGCAGCGTAAGAGTAAAGGCACGCACCGTGAACGGAGGAGGCACCGGCAATTTCATCGGTTCCAGGAACTGCATCTTTAACATCGACGGACTTAACCTGAGCCTTGGGCAGGATGCCCTTTCCGGATACAAGACCGAATATACACGAAAGAGGGCAAAACTGATAATCCCCACCCTTGAATCTCCGGCGGGAACCCTGACCTACGGCATGGATTACACCATAAAAACGGACCGGCGGAAAAATGTGGGAGAGGGCGTCTTTACCGTGGTTGGCAAGGGCGGCTACAAGGGATCCCGGGCCTACGGCAGATACACCATCGAGCCCATGAACGTTGATCCGGTGATGATAACCATCGAGGGAGTTAAGGACGGCAGATATACCTCCGCCTACAACCCCGTGAAATGCCCCAAACTGAGAGTGAAGGCAGCGGGCAAGAAGCTGAAAAAGGGAAGGGATTACGTGGTCACCTACTACAACAACACGGCAGTGGGTACCGCAACCCTGGTGGTTTCCCTGGTAAACAACTACAGCGGAAGCGCATCCGCAACCTTCAACATCATCTGAAAATATGGCATACGAAGCAAGAAAAAAGCTATACAGAACGGCCGTCACCTTTATGATGACGGCCCTTTGCGGTGCAGCGTTCATATGGCTGTGGAGGATCATCTACAATCCCCTCACAGTTTTCCCTTACTATTTCAAGGGATTTGTTATGATGTTTGCCATGTATCTCGTGCTCATGGCCATCTTTATCCGCCTGCTGGGAGGCATGAGGCTTCCGGTGGCGGCCACCAACGTCTTTTTTTATCTGGTGACCTGTCTTTTGTCCACTTATCTGGTCCCCGTCTGGGGATTTCTGTTTCTGACTCTGTGCGACATCCTGGTTTTGAAATATCTGGAAAAGGGCTTTGATAAGATCTTTGACAGGGTCTTTCCCGAGCTGAAGATGCTGCTGATCTACGGGGATCACCGGGAATCGGAGATCCGCAGGATGACAGCGGGCTGGGGCGGAAAGTACAGGATCGAGAGCTTCATCTCCATAAACCGGGGGCGTCACAACTGTATAAAAGCAATAGCAAAGCATGATGCGGTGGTGATCTGCGATATCCCGGTTGAGGACAGGAACGTTATAGCGGAGTACTGCCAGGACAAAAACATTCCCACCTACTTTACTCCCCGGCTTTCGGATTTCCTCTTCAGAAACGCGGGGGGACTTATGTTTTTTGACGGAGCGGGAGCGGTCTTCGGCAGACCCCTTACCGCGGCCCAGAGGTTTTCCCTTTTGGGTTATCTGAAAAAGATCTATAAGGGCTCCGGCGAATCCCTTTACGAGAAAGTGAACGCCTCGGTGGAGGAGGGACGCAAAGAGTTTATAATCACAGCAAACCCCGAGACCCTGATGAACGGGCTGGAGACCGAGGATTTTGATTCCGTGCTGCTTCGTGAGGAGACCCTGGTGATACCCGACGGCATAGGACTGATCAAGGCCCTTTCCATGGCGGGTTACGGACATTACACAAAGATCCCGGGAGTGGATTTTGCAAAGCTTCTTTTGAAAATGGCCGACGTCAAGGGACTTTCGGTTTTCCTCTACGGAGCCTCCGAGGATGTGGTCCGGGGCATGAGGGAGCTGATGAAAAAGGAGTACCGCCACGCTAAGCTTCTGGATGCGGTGAACGGCTATGACCGGGATCCGGACGAGGTGATGGAGCAGGCCGTATCAATGGAGCCCGACATCATGATGGTGGCACTGGGGGTTCCCGCCCAGGAGATCCTTATCTCAAAGTATTTTGACCGCTTCAAAAAAGGCATTTTCATCGGAGTGGGCGGATCCTTTGACGTGCTCTCCGGAAAAAAGAAGAGAGCCCCCGGATTTTTCCTGCGGCATAATCTGGAGTGGCTGTACCGCATAGTGACGGAACCTGTGAGGATCAAGAGGTTCCTTCGGTCAAACGTGCGCTTTATCCGGGAGGTAATGCGGATAAAAAGTATATCATGAGAGTAGCGATTTTTCAGACAAATCTTAAGGTGGGGGGCATACAGCGCTCCTTATCTGCCCTGACTTCCCTTTTGTGCGGCTGTGAGGATATAGAGGCGGACATCTTTATAAACGACGGGTCCGACAGGTTCTTTTGCCCCTGCACGAACGACAGGGTACGGGTTTATTACACAAGAAATCTCCCCTATATTTCAAGACTGGTTCCCTTTTCGCTTGCGTATCTGCTTTGGAAGGGCAGGGTAAAAAAGGATCTTGAGGCGGCAAAGGGCGGTCCTCTTTTGCAGTACGACGCGGCCATGGATTTTGATTCCTACCAGAATGCCTGCGCCATCGGTGCTCTTAGCGTGGATGCGAAAAAGCGGATCTGCTGGGTCCACAACGATGTGGAGAGAAAGCTGAAAAATGAGTGGAAGTACAGGCTTCTGCGTTTTTTCTTCAAAGGAAAGTATGGGCGCTACGATACCATGGCCATGGTTTCCACGGGGGTCAGGGATCCGTTTTACCGGGTGAACAAAAACGCCCCCAAAAGAAATGTGATAATAAACAACGCAGTGGATACCCGGGCCATAAGGGAAAGCCTTAAGGATGAGAGCAGCTCTGCGGACAAGTTCCTGACCCGGGGTGAAGACTGCATCGAGATCGTCAGCCTGGGCAGGCTCTGCGTTCAGAAGGGCTATTTCAAGATGCTGGACCTTATCTCCGATGTGGCAGAAAAGAGGAGCAGGGAGCAGATTCATTTTACCGTGATCGGAGACGGCCCCTTAAGGGAAAGCCTGAACCGGGAGGTTCGGTCAAGAGGCCTTGATGGATACATCACCTTCACGGGAAATCTTAAGAATCCCTTCCCCCTTATGGCAGGCTGTGATGCTTTTCTCACCTGCTCGGAGTATGAGGGTCAGCCGCTTTCCATAATGGAGGCGTCGGCTCTGAACCTTCCTGTGATAATGCCAAAGCACCTGGAGGAAAATGCCGGGGGGATCAAGGGGAGCGAGGACATGACAGCGGCCGTTCTCAGCGTAAAAAAACGTGAGGACAGGGGAAGTGTCAGAGATCTTGACGGGTATAATTCGGAAATAATAAAAAGCTTCAGGGAACTGATCTTATGAACAGAGTATGTGCGGTGATAGTGACCCGCAACCGCAGCGCGCTGCTGCTGCGCAACATCAGGAGCATACTGGGCCAGAGCGTTGAGGCGGGGATCCTTGTCTTTGACAATGCCTCCGATGATGACGTGTGCGCTTTTTTAAGGGGACAGGGACTTGAGGCGGAAGGAATTTCCTACGGAGACGACGGAGCCGGAGCGCTCAGGAACAACCGCATTGTGGTGGTCCGCTCCGACGAGAACCGGGGAGGAGCCGGCGGCTTTTGCGAGGGCATCCGCTACGCCTATGATGCGGGCTTTGAATATATCTGGCTGATGGATGACGATGGTTACTGCCTAAATGAAAAGACTCTAAAGCTGCTTATGGACCGGGCCGGTGAGCGGGACGTGATCCTGAATTCCCTGGTGGTGTGCGCTCCCAAAGAGGAGGGGGGCGACGATCTTTTCTCGTTTTCCCTCAATGGACAGAGGTATCTTTCGGAACTGGCGCAGGAGGACGGTTTTGTAAAGGGGGACGTGAGCACCTTTAACTCCACCCTCTTTCCAAGGAAACTGGTGTCTCTCATCGGAAGCGTAAACCCGGATTTTTTCATATACGGAGACGACTGGGATTATCTGGAGAGAGCAAGAGCAGCGGGCTTTGAAACGGACACTTTGGTGGACAGCCGCTATTTTCATCCCGATTCCGGAATGGGATTCAGAAAGGTGCTGGGAAGGCTGGTGGCCTTCAGGGACATGAGCGCCGACAGGATGTATTATTACGAGCGCAACAGCGTTTATATCATAAAGGAGTACCGCGGGAAAAAGGCGGCATGGCTCCATGTTTTCAAGGTTTTGAGTAAGTGTCTTCTGTATAAGGGAAGGCGGCTGGAAAAGACAAGGGCCACGGTCATCGGTCTTTTGGACGGATGGCACGGAAGGCTTAAGTATACGCTCTGAGTTTATCCGCGGTCTGTCAGATCGTAGTAGAACATATACTGCTGGACTATTCCGGAAAAGCCCTCGCAGAAGGAACGGTCAAAGCCGTCTGGATAGTGGGCGGCCAGGATCTTTTTTATATGGGTGTCTATGGGAAAGGCATCCACACGGTGCAGGCCGAAGAGGAGAATGCAGCTTGCCACCTTTGTGCCTATGCCCTTAAAGGACATGAGGTACTTCATGGCTTCGTCGGAGTCCATGGCCTTAAGCTCGTCGGTAAGGCCCGGGTTGTTTTGGCAGTAGATCACCATTTCTTTCAGATAGGGAGCTCTGTAGCCCAGACCCAGGGTGGCGTCGTCAAAGATGTCGGGGTCGATCTCACCGGCTGAGGGGAAGGCGCCGTTTTTTGTACACCGCGAGCAGATCTTTTCAACACTCCCACGGATGCGGGGGATGTTGTTGTTCTGGGATATCATGAAGCAGATGATCATTTCCCACGGATCCTGGCGGAGGATCCTGATACCCTGTCCGAAGCTGTAGGCTTTTTTCAGGTATTCGTCACCGGAAGCCTTTATAATGCGGCCTATCTTTTTGTAGTCCGTATCCATGTCAAAGTAGGAATACCAAATCTCATCCCATTCTTTTTCATCACAGGAGAGCTCAAAACTGTCTTTTACGCGGCGAAGGGTAACCTCCCGCCCGAAGGCGGGGATGATGAAACCGCCGTCGGAGGTTTCTTTCCACCGGAAGGTCTGGCCGCTGTAGGCTATCTGGCGGGGGTCAAGATTTTCGCAGTTGAATCTGTACATAACGCTTCCTTTACAAACCGGATTTTCCCACTAATCATAGCAAGATGATGTTGGGGATGCAAGGCGGCTGAGATAGTATACATTTGTAGAATAATAGTGCCCAACAGATAAATTATCGACAGAATATCTTTACTCTACAATGATGACATAGCAGTACCGTTGGAGGATTGTCATGACTGTTGAAGATATTCATCGCAGGATACGCGAGCTTTCCGAAGAGAGGGGATGGACACTCTATCGCCTTGCGGATGAGATCCAGATGTCCCACAGCACTCTTTACAACATGATGAAAAGACAGACCATGCCGAAGATCGACACGCTGGAGAGGATGTGCGAACGCTTCGGTATCTCCTTGAGCGCTTTCTTTTCATTTCAGAATGAATCCAATAACACCTGGCTGGAAGACAGCGAGCTTGAGCTGGTGAATATAAGCAGGTCTCTTTCCGCAAGAGGAAAGGACAGACTGCTGCATCTGGCAAAGGGAATGCAGGTCACGGAAGCGGAGTGAGCGCCTTGTCAAAAGCCCTGATTTGGGGTATCATGTCTTATTATGTTATTTAACTCCTTTTCGTTTTTGATCTTTTTTCCGGCGGTAGCACTGGTATACTTCATATTGCCAAAGAAAATACGCTGGGTATGGCTTCTCGTATCCAGCTATTATTTTTATATGAGCTGGAACGCTCTCTATGCGCTCCTGCTGTTTTCCTCTACGCTCATAACCTGGCTCGCAGGCATCCTCATGAGCCGTTTTACCGGGAAGGATCCCGGATCCCTTCGAAAGAAAAAGGCGGTGATAGCCGCGGGCATCGTGCTGAACCTGGGTATCCTGGCCTACTTCAAGTATTTCTCCTTCCTCTTGAACAATATCTCTTCCATAACGTCGAGATTTAATATTCCCCTGAACCTTCCCCAGGTGGATATCGTGCTGCCTGTGGGCATTTCCTTTTATACCTTTCAGGCTCTGGGGTACGCCATCGACGTTTACAGGGGGGATACCCCGGTGGAAAAGAATTTCTTCCGGTATGCACTCTTTGTCTCATTCTTTCCCCAGCTGGTGGCGGGGCCCATCGAGAGGTCCGGCAGCCTGCTGAAGCAGGTGAACGAGAGCACATCCCTCTCCTATGAGAATCTGCGAAGGGGCTTTATGATGACCCTCTGCGGTTATTTTCTCAAGGTGGTGATGGCTGACAATATCGCCGTGGTGGTGGACACCGTGTTCGGGGAGCCGGAAAAATATACCGGAGCCTATGTGGTGCTGGCCACGGTGCTTTTTGCCTTCCAGATCTACGGGGATTTCGGAGGCTATTCCCTTATCGCAAGGGGAGTGGCAAAGATGCTGGGCTTTAACCTGATGGGGAATTTCGACGCTCCCTACATGTCCGCCAGCGTCAGCGAGTTCTGGAGAAGATGGCATGTGTCTCTGAACAAGTGGTTCAGGGACTATGTATACATACCCCTGGGCGGTAACCGGAAGGGTACGGTGAGGAAGTATCTCAACGTGATGGCGGTATTCCTCCTCAGCGGCCTTTGGCACGGAGCATCCTGGAACTTTGTGATCTGGGGCGGACTGAACGGGATCTTCCAGGTGTTTGAGGGTATCCTGGGCATCGGCTCAAAAAAGATAAAAACCGACGGTCAGAGGATATTCCGGGTGATCGTCACCTTTGTTCTGGTGGACTTTACCTGGCTTTTCTTCCGGGCAGGAAGCACGGCGAAAGCTCTCTCCATGCTGTCGGGAGTATTTACGGATCCCAATCTCTGGGTGCTGTTTACCGACGACATCTTTACCCTGGGCCTGGAGATGAAGCCCTTTATCGCCATGGTCTGCGCCATTTTTGCGGTGCTGATCCTGGATATCTTTAAGGTGAAGGGTATGGATCTTTACCTGTGGCTTGAAAGACAGGGCTTTTTGTTCCGGCTGACGGTTTACGCCCTGGTGCTTGGGGCAATACTTACCTTCGGAGCCTGGGGAGGCGGATTTAATGAGAACACCTTCCTGTATTTTCAATTCTGATCATGGACAAGTTTAAGAAAGTTTTAAAGTGCATAATTACCGTGGCGGCCCTGGCCCTGCTCACCTGTTTTCTGTCATATTTTTATATGTCAAAGAACGGGCCCATCCACAGAAAGCGGTTTTACGAGCAGAAGAAGCCCGTTGATGTGCTGTTCATGGGCACCAGCCACGCCTACGGCGGGTACCAGCCCATGGAGCTCTACGAGAAATACGGTATCTCCGCCTTTAACCTGGCCACTGCCGGTGAGCGCTTTGCGGTGAATTACTACTCCCTGCTGGATGCCTTTGAGTATCATGTACCCAGGGTCTGTGTGATAGACTGCCACGGCTTCGAGTACGGAAACGAGAAAAACGATCCCGAGGTGCCCACCAGATGCCACGGCATTTTCGACGGGATGCCCATGTCTGCCCTGAAGATAAGGGCGGTGAAGGATGTGCTGTCCGACAGGCCCGAGACCTGGCCGGAATATTTCTTCCCCCTGTACTATTATCACAACCGCTGGAGCGAGCTGGAGAGACAGGACTTCGAGGATCCCGCGGTGAACTGTTACGGAAAGGGCGGCAGGATCTTTTACGGAATGGCCAATGCGCCGGAGCCGGAGCTGGTGGCCGAGGACGACTATGTGTGGGAGGACGACTATTCCACGGAATACGCGGAAAAGATCGTTCAGCTCTGCAGGGAAAAGGGCGTTGATGTTTACTATATGTGTATTCCCTTCCCCTGTGACGCCAAGGCCCAGAGGGTGCTGAACCGGGCGAAAAGGCTTGAAGAAAAGTACGACAACTGTACATATATCAATCTGATGAACCATGCGGATGAGATCGGCTTTGACTACGGCTGCTGCATGTCAGACATGGGATCCCACGTAAGCTTCACCGGAGCCACGAGGCTGACTGACTACATTGGGGAGTATCTTAAGGAAAGATACGATTTCACCGACTACCGGACCGGGGCTGACGCTGCAGAGTGGGAGCAGGAGTACACGGATTACACCGCATACATGGACAGGCTGAGGGAAAAGTGCGAGACGTATCAGGATTATCTGGACAAGGTCTTTACCCCCGCTTACAGCTATGCGGTCTATGTCTCGGACATGAAGACCGCCAATTCCGACAAAATGCTTGGAAAGCTCATCAAAAAAGAGGGCGAAAGAGACCTGGCGGAGTCGGCGGAGGGCTCTTACTATTTTTCTAACCTCAACGGAGATATATGCGAAGAGTCGGGGATCGAAGCGAAGGACACGGTTTTCGGCGCGGAATATGCCGGAAGCTACAATCCGGAAGCCCTTGTAAACATTGTTTTGTACAATAACAGGACAGGTGAGACGAAGGTCAGCAGCTGGAGCGCTGAGGGAAGGCTTTAGGAACAGGCGGAAAATATGGCGATTTAAACAATTCTTCATTGCCCTAAAGCAAACATTGTGGTATAATCGTACAATGTCAGGACAAATATTTAACGAAATCTCTGTCCTGCAAGACGAAAATTAAAAATGGGAGGTACCATATGAACAGCAGAAAACAAAAAAAGGGCAGTGTTAAACTTGAGCTGTTAGCTTCATCATTGATCCCGCTCATTCTCGTGGGAGGCATTCTCCTCATAATGGGAGCCACCATGATGAAGAATGGAATGGAAGATGAGGTCCTTAGCGGATTGCTTGCCGACGCCATGCTTTACAGAGATATAGGCATGCACCAGGAAGCACCCGAGGGTGACAATTCCTGTGAAGATCTGCTGAAGGCAAACACCGGCGTAGACTTCACCTGGTTCGAAGGCGACACAAGATATGCAACATCCGTTGTAAAGGCTGACGGTACAAGGCCCATAGGAACAAAAGCCAGCGACGAGGTTATCAAAGAGGTTCTGGGTAACCAGCATACATTCACCAGCAACAACACCGATGTTGCTGGCCAGAAATACTTCGTTGCATACGCACCCGTCATAGAGGACGGCAAGGTAACCGGCATGGCTTTCGCAGGAAAGCCCAAGTCAACCGTTGAGAGCCACATCACAAAGAGCGTTATGGCCATGGTCATCGTAGGTATCGTTCTTGTAGTGATTGCAGGCATCGTTGTCCTTAGACTTGCTACCAGCATAGCTAAGGCCATCACCGATAACCTTGAGATCATCGAGGCTCTTGCAGACGGACGTTTCATTCGCTCCGAGGGCGGAAAGGTCAGAAACGACGAGCTTGGCGAGATGCAGGAAAACATGGATGCCCTCATCGACAAGCTGTCCACCATCGTGGGTCATATCAAAGAGACCACTCAGGCGCTGGACGATTCCTCAACAGAGCTTTCCAGCACTGCTAACCAGATCTCCAATACCGCAGACGATGTATCGAATGCAGTACAGGATATAGCAAAGGGTGCTACCGAGCAGGCAGACAGCATCGAGAGCGTTACCAGAAACGTTGCAGAGATCGATCAGGCTGTCTCGGCAGTTACCGACAACACCGGCATGCTGGCAAATACCGCAGAGGATATGAGCGCCAACTCCAAGCAGTCTGAGAACCAGCTGGACAACCTCCAGAAGAGCTTCCGTTCCATGGAGAGCAGCATCAACGACATTTCAGAGGCTATCAGCGCTACCGAGTCTGCAGTTGAGGTAGTAAATGAGAAGGTAGATCTCATCACAAATATCGCATCACAGACCAACCTGCTTGCACTTAACGCATCCATCGAGGCTGCAAGAGCAGGCGACGCAGGCCGTGGATTCGCAGTGGTTGCTACCGAGATCGGAAATCTGGCTACAGATTCCAACACCACCGCAGACGAGATCCGTAAGGAGATGAACAACCTGCTCCGCACTTCACAGCAGGCTACCCGCATCGCAGAAGAAGTTCTGGGTATCAGCAAAGAGGTTACCGGTGTTCTTGATGACACATCAGGAAGTGTACAGGGACTTATCTCCGGTATCGATACCACCGTTGGCGGCATCGGAACCATTTCCTCCAGCGCAGATGTCTGCATGCATGCAAAGAATATCGTGGTAGACGCAATCAGCTCTCTCTCCGCTATCTCCGAAGAGAACGCAGCAGCAACCGAAGAGACTTCCGCATCCATGCAGGAGCTCAATGCTACTGTTAACGAGCTTGCAGCTTCCGCATCCTCACTCAGCGATCTTTCCAGAAAGCTTGCTGAGGATATGAAGTTCTTCAAGTAATCCAAACAGGATACAGGAGGGGACAGGCAATTTGGCCTGTCCCCTTATTTTGTTCAATTGACAACGGGCAAAGGCTTGGGTATACTAGTACGTGCGCAGCCGGGGAAGTAGCGGCTCCCTGTACCATAAATCCGCTATAGATGGGGTGATAGCCCTGCCGAGGGTCTTTTAGCTGCGCGGCTGCCCCTTGTAAGCAGCGTTGAAGTTCGGGTCTTACGCGACGGATACCTGTGAACCGTGTCAGGTTGGGAACAAAGCAGCACTAAGCGGGACCATCCGGGTGCCGTGAGGGTGCCGGGACTGAGCCGGCTGCAAGGGTAACGCGCGTGGTTTGAGATTCGAAGCAGGGCTGCGTTTTTTTATTCGGTAAGCTTATGGATGCAAATGAAAGGGCAAAAAAACATAAAAAGGAACGGTTTGTCGCCTGGGTGATCACTCTGATCATCCTTGCCGTTGTGGCTGCGGGGATATTTTTCGTGGTCAGCAGATACGGCAGCACAATAGCCCGGACCGTGAAGGATGCCGTTAAGAGACCTGAGCCGGTTGCCGAAGAGACCACGGAAGAGGAGCAGACCCCGGAGGAAACCGAACCCTCGCCGGAGGATAAAGCCATGGATGAGGACAGCCTCAACGCCATTTTTGATAAAGAAGAGGATACCGTGTCGGAGGATACGGTTTCACAGCCCGATGCCGCCCGCAGCGAGGACGACGAGCTGACGCTTAAGGCAAAGGAGCTTGTGGAGGCCATGACCACTGAGCAGAAGGTGGCCCAGATTTTCTTTGTGGAGCCCGAGAGCCTGACTGATGTGGATGTTGCCACGGCGGCGGGTGAAAAGACCAGGGTTGCCCTTACGGAGAAGCCCGTGGGCGGTATCATCTTTTTTGCAAAGAATATAGAAAGTCCCGATCAGATTAAGCAGATGAACGCCAATCTGCAGAGATACAGCAACGAGATCGTCAAGGTTCCCATGTTTACCGGAATTGACGAGGAGGGCGGAAGCGTTGTAAGGATAGAGGGCAACGAGAGCTTTGAGGGAGAAGATTCGCCCGTTAAAAAGGTGGATACCATGGAAAAGCTCGGCAGCGGCGGCGATGAGAAGGCCGCTTACGAGGCAGCCCTTACCATAGGCACATACCTTAGGGAATACGGATTCAACCTTGATCTGGCCCCCGTGGCGGATGTATCCGTAGAGGGCAGGAAAAATGCCCTGGGAGACAGGATCTTTTCATCGGATCCAAAGGTGGTGGCCGGGATGGTCAGCTCTTACCTGGCCGGACTTCATGATGCGCAGGTGCTGGGAGCGGTTAAGCACTTCCCCGGTATCGGAGGTATCGAAAAGGATCTCCACAACAGCGCCGGAACCATCGAGGATGACTGGGATGCGCTGCTGGAGCGTGAGCTTGTTCCCTTCAGCCGTGCCATCGACGAGGATGTAAAGTTTATAATGGTGTCCCATGCAAGCCTTCCCGGATTGACCGGAGATGAGATCCCCGCTTCCCTTTCGGGGATAATCCTCACCCAGAAGCTTCGCATGGAAATGGGTTACAAGGGCGTCATCATCACCGACGCAATGAACATGAAAGCGATAACGGAAAGCCATGACAGTGCCGAGGCTGCCGTTACTTCAATAAAAGCCGGGGCGGATATGATCCTTATGCCCGAGGATTTCGAAAAGGCATACGAGGGTGTTCTTGAAGCGGTGTCTTCCGGAGAACTCTCCGAGGAGCGCATTGCCGAGAGCGCCGAAAGGATCGTGCGCGCCAAGCTCATCCTGGTAAATGATTAATGCTTGACTTTGAAACCAGACAGGAAATATACAGAAGACGAAGAAGACACGTGCTCAGAATGAAGATCGGCCTTGGGGCCGGTCTTATTTTGCTTGTGCTCCTGATAGTGGTAAAGAATGCAAAGACCTACAAGGGTCTGGAACTGGACCCCTCGGAGTTCGTATCCGTCAAATATCAGGGTTTTGACGGTCACGGAAGCGCGTACACGGAGATAAACAGGGAAAAGGTCATAGCCGGAATGGAGGAGGCTTACAGCCGCTATGAGAAAGCCTGGTGGCCCTCGGATAAAAAGGAGACCCTCGACAGTTTCAGGGATTTTGGAATGAGCCTTGCCGCCCGGCTTGAGAAGGAAGAGGAGCTGGAGAACGGCGACGAGGTGGATATCCTTCTGGATTACGACGAAAGCAGGGCAAAGGCTCTGAAGATATCCATGAAATACGAGGAGCTTCCCTTCACGGTGGAGAATCTGGAGGCGGGCGTAAAGATCAGTAAGGAGGAACTCTTTGGCGGCATGTCCCTGAGCGTGAACGGGATCTCTCCCATGATCACCGTGATCATCAGCAATACGTCACAGGACAGTTTCCTGAAAACCGTGGAATACAGGCAGGAGGATGACCGGGAATTCTTTGAGAAGGGCGATAAGCTTAAGATCAGGGCGGTATATGACAAAAACAAGGCCGTACTGGCCCGCTGCGATATTGATGAGGCGGATACGGTCATGGAATACACCGTTCCCGGAGATAAAAGGTATGTCCGCAGTCCCGATGATCTGGACGAGGAGACTCTGAAAAGGGCAATAGAGATCGGAAAGCGGTGTTTTACGGGGGCGAACGAATACGGACTGCGGATCTTTACCGAGGCCCATCTTCCCTATTCCTGGGAGGGCACCGGGGATTACACCTTTGAGTGGTCGGAGCCTCGTGTGATATCAGCCTATCTGGAGACCATGAGGGACGAGTACCGGGGGGATCCGAAAAAGCTGTACAACTACCTGGAGCTGGCCTATGAGGTCAGGATAGAGCAGGCAAACGGAGTGGGCTGCGAGGCCGAGGGAGTGGTGTGCTTTGACCAGCTGACGGTGGATGATGAGGGCAGGGTGGACATCAATGAAGAAAGCGCCCGGCTTTTCACCGCATCCTATAAAGACAGCGAGATAAAAAAGACCATCAGGGACTGGTTCGGGGATGAATACGAGCTTAAGAAGCTCGACCTTAACGGGTTGAAGAGCGAATAAGAAATGGTGTATACTTGATGGAGAAATCTTTAGATAACAGGAGGGTACGTCATGAAGAGAATTGGTATGCTTACAAGCGGCGGAGATTGTCAGGCACTCAATGCGGCTATGCGCGGAGTCGTAAAGACTCTGGTAAACAGTGATACTGAAGTCGAGATATACGGATTTCTTGAGGGTTATAAGGGGCTTATCTACAGCAATTTTAAGATGCTCACCAGCCGTGATTTTTCCGGTATCCTTACCAAGGGTGGAACCATCCTCGGAAGCTCCAGGACCCCTTTCAAGACCATAAAGGATCCCGATGAGAACGGCCTTGACAAGGTTGAGGCCATGAAGCAGAACTACTACAAGCTGAAGCTGGACTGTCTGGTGATCCTTGGCGGAAACGGAACCCACAAGACCGCAAACCTTTTGAGGGAAGAGGGACTGAACGTTATCACCCTTCCAAAGACCATAGACAACGATCTCTGGGGCACGGACATGACCTTCGGCTTCCAGAGCGCGGTTGATGTGGCTACCAACGCCATCGACTGCATACACACCACCGCGGCGTCCCACGGCAGGATCTTTATTATTGAGGTCATGGGCCACAAGGTGGGTTATCTGACCCTCAATGCCGGTATGGCCGGAGGTGCGGACATTATCCTCATCCCCGAGATCCCTTACGACATAACCAAGGTCTGCGAGGCCATCGAAAGACGGCATAAAAACGGTTCCGGCTTCACCATCATCGCAGTGGCTGAGGGTGCCATTTCCAAAGAGGATGCAAAGCTTACTAAAAAGGAATACAGGAAAAAGCAGGAGAAGAGTCCTTATCCTTCGGTTTCCTACGAGCTGGCAGACCAGATCGCCCAGAATACCGGATATGATGTGAGAGTTACCGTTCCCGGGCATACCCAGAGAGGCGGATCTCCCTGTCCTTACGACAGAGTTTTTGCTTCCCGCCTCGGAGCGGAGGCAGGCAGGCTCATACTCGAGGGCGAGTACGGATTCATGGTTGGTTATCGCAACCGTGAGATAGTCAGGGTTCCCCTTGAGGATGTGGCCGGCAAGCTGAAGATGCTTGAGCCCGACGCTCTCATTATCCAGGAGGCTAAGCTGATAGGAATAAGCTTCGGCGATTGATCATATGTCATATCAGGCTTTATACAGAAAATTCCGTCCCGCCACCTTCGACGAGGTCAGGGGGCAGGACGCCATAGTGACCACACTCAGAAACCAGATCAAAAATGACAGAATGGCTCACGCCTATCTGTTCTGCGGCACCAGAGGCACGGGAAAGACTTCCATTGCAAAGCTCTTTGCAAAGGCTGTGAACTGTGAGAATCCCAGGGATGGCAGCCCCTGCGGTCAGTGTGCTTCATGCAGGGCAATTGCGGCGGGAGCATCTCTCAATGTCGTGGAAATGGACGCCGCATCAAACAACGGCGTGGAGGATGTACGCAAGATCGTGGACGAGGTGAGCTATTCGCCCACCGATGCCCGGTTCAGGATATACATCATCGACGAGGTTCACATGCTTTCCACGGCTGCTTTTAATGCGCTGCTTAAGACCCTGGAGGAGCCGCCTTCCTACGTCATTTTCATACTGGCCACCACAGAGGTTCACAAGATCCCCATCACCATCCTGTCCAGATGCCAGAGATACGATTTCCGGCGGCTGGATATCGCCACCATGACGGAAAGGATGAGGGAGCTGGTGGACAGCGAGGGTGTAGCCGTAGAGGAGAAGGCCCTTTCCTACATTGCCAGGTGCGCCGACGGCTCCATGCGAGACGCCCTTTCGCTGCTGGATCAGTGCATAGCCTTTAACCTGGGGCAGGAGCTCACCTACGACAAGACCCTTGAGGTCCTGGGTGCGGTGGATGTTTCGGTTTTCTCGAAGCTGCTGGGGTTCATTCTTTCCCGGGATGTGACGGGGGCCGTTCATCTGCTTGAGGATGCGGTTATGAAGGGCCGTGAGCTTTCGCAGTTCGTGGTGGACTTCATTGGATATCTGCGCAATCTTATGCTGGTGAAATCCTCCGAAGATATAGATGATGTGGTAAATGTCTCAACGGAGCACAGGCAGCTCCTTAAGGAAGAGGCATCGAGGATAGACGATAACACCCTCATGCGGTTTATCCGGGTGTTCTCTGATCTTTCAAACGACTTAAGGTACAGCTCCCAGAAAAGGGTGCTTATAGAGATGACCATCATCAGGCTCTGCAGGCCTCAGATGGATACGGATCTGTCCGGTGTGCTTGATCGCATACGGGCCCTGGAGGAAAAGCTGGAAAAGGGGAATTTCACTGTCGTCGCCCAGCCGGCGGCCGCTGCGGCACCGTCGCAGAGCTTACAGCCGGAGATCCCATCGGTCCCATTGCCCAAGGCGGTGAGTGACGATATAAAAAAGATCGTTTCCAACAAAAAGGCAGTGGCGAATGAGCTGCCCTCTCCGCTGAGAGAAATGCTGGGGCTGTCCCGGCTTTCGGTGGAAAACGATGTGCTTCTGGTGGTCTTTGACAATGAGGCAAGCTGCGGCATGTTCAAGCAGCCGGCAAATGCGGAGTTGTTTTCGGCGGCCCTGAAGAAGCTCACCGGCAAGGAGGTTTCCTTTGACGCAAGGTTTTTGAAAAAGGGAGACGTTTTCGAACATAAATACCCCGATCTTTCGGGAATAGCATATGAAGTAGAGGTAGTAGAGGAGTAAAAAATGGCAAAAAGAGGCGGATTCCCGGGCGGTATGCCCGGAAACATGAACAATCTTATGAAGCAGGCTCAGCGCATGCAGCGTCAGATGGAGGAAAACCAGAAGGAGCTTGAGGAGAAGGAATTCACCGCAGCAGCCGGAGGCGGAGCCGTTGAGGTAACCGTTACCGGAAAGCGCGAGGTGACAAAGGTAAAGCTCTCCGAGGAAGCGGTAGATCCTGATGATATCGAGACTCTGGAAGATATGATAGTTGCAGCGGTAAATGCGGCACTTTCCCAGGTGGATGAGGCAGCCAGTGCATCCATGGGCAAGCTGGCAGGCGGACTCGGGGGCCTTGGAGGCCTCAGCGGACTGGGACTTTGATCCCCGGGTAAGATGGATTTATACAGCGGTTATATCAACAATTTGATAGAGGAGCTTTCGGCTCTCCCCGGAATAGGCACGAAGAGTGCCCAGAGGCTGGCATTTTATCTCATAAACCAGCCCAAAGAATCGGTTGAAAGGCTGGCATCGGCCATGACAGAGGCCAAGGCCCAGGTAAGGTACTGCAGCGAGTGCTTCACTCTCACGGACAGGGACAAGTGTCCCATCTGTGCAAACGAGAACAGGGACCACCGGACAATCATGGTGGTGGAGAACTCCAGGGATCTGGCGGCCTACGAAAAAACCGGCAAGTACAACGGTGTATACCATGTGCTCCACGGGGCTATTTCCCCCATGCTTGGAATAGGTCCCGGGGATATCAGGCTTAAGGAGCTGATAGAGAGGCTTCAGCACGATGTGGACGAGGTTATAATAGCCACCAACTCATCCCTTGAGGGTGAGACTACGGCCATGTACATCAGCAAGCTTATCAAACCCTCAGGTATAAAGGTGAGCAGGATCGCCAGCGGAGTCCCCGTGGGAGGCGATCTGGAAAATATAGACGAAATGACATTGCTAAGAGCATTGGAGGGAAGGGTAGAATTATGAGTATCAGTGTAAAGGAATTCGGGGTCACTCCCGAGGGCAGGGTGATAAAGGCTTTCACCCTTTCAAACGCAAACGGGATCGAGGCCACCGTCATAGAGCGGGGCGCCACCCTGATCTCCGTTATGGTTCCCGATAAAAACGGAAAGAAAGAGGATGTGGTCCTGGGCTTTGACAACCTTGAGCAGTATCTTGAGAACGGGCCCTTTTTCGGAGCCACCGTGGGCAGGAGCGCCAACCGTGTTGCCGGTGCAAAGGTTGAGATCGGCGGAAAGACCTATGACCTTGATGTAAACGACGGCCCCAACAATCTTCACACCAGCTTTAAGAACGGATTCCACAAGAGGGACTGGGAGGCTCAGGCAGAGGAAAACAACAACGCTGTGGTCTTTTTCATAGAGGAAGAGGATGGGGCCACAGGCTTTCCCGGAAAGCTGAATGTTACGGTGACCTACAGGCTCACTGAGGAAAACGAGCTTCTGATCGCCTATCATGCGGTGACGGACAAAGAGACCATCATCAATTGCACCAACCACGCATACTTTAATCTTGCGGGTCATAGTGCGGGAAATGTAAAGGACCAGATCATCAGGATAAACGCTTCCAGATACATTCCGGTGGTGAAGGGAGCCATCCCCACGGGAGAGTGGGCCGATGTTGAGGGCACGCCCTTCGATCTGAGAAAGGATATCAGGATCGGCGAGCATGTGGATGACGACAACGAGCAGCTGCATCTGGTCGGTGGTTATGACCACACCTTCTGCATAGACAATGCGGACCACACCATGAGAGAAGCGGCTGTGGCCTTCGATCCGGTTTCCGGCAGAAAGCTGACGGTGCTGACGGATCTTCCCGGAGTGCAGTTTTACACCGCAAACAATATGGAGCCCTGCACCGGAAAGGATGGGGCTAAATATGATAAGCGGGACGGCTTCTGTCTCGAGACGGGTTATTTCCCCAACAGCGCAAACGAAAAGAATTTTGAAAGGCCCATATTCGGACCTGATAAAGAATATAAAACATCTACAATATATAAGTTCAACTAAGGAGGTATTTCAATGAACGTACTTGTTATCAACTGTGGCAGCTCGTCGCTTAAGTATCAGCTCATCGACAGCGAAAGCGAGAAGGTGCTGGCAAAGGGTCTGTGTGAGAGGATAGGCATCGAGGGAAGCTGCATCACCCACACACCCGAGGGCGGTGAAAAGACCACCACGGAGAGCCCCATGCCCACCCATACAGAGGCTGTTAAGCTGGTTATAGAGAAGCTTACGGATGAGAAGGTGGGAGTTATCGGTTCTCTTTCCGAGATCGGTGCCGTTGGCCACAGAGTGGTACACGGAGGCGAGAAGTTCGCAGAAGCCGTTGTTATCGACGATGCGGTCATCAAGGCTATCGAGGAGTGCAACGATCTTGCTCCCCTTCACAATCCCGCAAACCTTATCGGTATCCACTCATGTCAGGAGCTTATGCCCGGCGTGCCCATGGTGGCAGTGTTTGACACCGCTTTCCATCAGACCATGCCCAAGAAGGCTTATCTTTACGGTATACCCTATGAGTACTATGAGAAGTACAAGATCCGCCGTTACGGCTTCCACGGCACCAGCCATGACTATGTGAGCAAGCGTGCCGCCGAGATCCTCGGAAAGAAGAGAGAGGATCTTAAGATAATCGTATGCCACCTCGGAAACGGTACATCCATTTCGGCAGTAGATCACGGCAAGTGTGTTGATACCTCCATGGGTCTCACACCCCTTGAGGGCCTTATCATGGGAACCCGTTCCGGCGACCTGGATCCCGCCATCGTAAGCTTCCTGGCTGCAAAGGAAGGCCTTGATGCAGCCGGCGTGATTGATGTTCTCAACAAGAAGTCGGGTGTGCTGGGACTTTCCGGCGGTGTTTCCTCTGATTTCAGGGATGTTGGAGCAGCCGCAGACAGCGGCAATGATGTGGCAGCCACCGCTCTTGACGCATATGCTTACAGGGTTGCAAAGTATATCGGATCCTATGCGGCAGGCATGAACGGCGTTGATGTTATCGCATTTACCGCAGGTGTCGGCGAGAATGATTTCAAGGTAAGGGCTATGGTTTCTTCATACCTCGGTTATCTTGGAGCCGCCATCGACGATGAAAAGAACAAGATCCGCGGCGAGGAGACCGAGCTTTCCACCGCTGATTCCAGGGTTAAGCTTCTTCTGGTTCCCACCAATGAGGAGCTGGCTATCGCAAGGGAGACCGTAAGGCTTGTATAAGGCAGAGCGGCCCCAAATAAAATTAAAAAAAGTGCTTGCATTGTTTTTGATTATGTGATATATTAGTCAATGCGTTGCGATTGCAACGCGTTGATAAGCGCCTCTAGCTCAGCTGGCAGAGCACCTGACTCTTAATCAGGGTGTCCAGGGTTCGAACCCCTGGAGGCGCATTTAGAACCCGGAATCCTTCAAAATGATTTCGGGTTTTTGTGTAAATTGAGAAGTGTTATTTCGCGAGGCGCGAGTGTGTATTAATAATTAAAAAGCAAAAAACGAGGTGTGGCTCAGTTTGGTAGAGCGCTACGTTCGGGACGTTGCGCTAGGAGCGCACTTTACAACTTCATATTTTCAACATCGGGGCGTGGCTCAGCTTGGTAGAGCGCGGCGTTCGGGACGCCGAGGTCGCAGGTTCAAATCCTGTCGCCCCGATTTTTTATTGCCGTTTTCTACCTTTTTTCTACCCATTTCAGTTTATTCCCGGAATAATCCATGAAATGCTCTCTATAAACCTTATTTAATTGTCGAGTTACTGGTCGGTATAATCCTTAAGCGGAATGATACCGTTCATTTTGTCCGAGATCTCTCTCTTAGCTTCTTTGTCCTTAACCTTGGCGTAAATCCTCAAGGTCGTATCGATATCCTTGTGTCCTACCCACTTCTGAATGC
>JAFYEL010000068.1 GCA_017544285.1 Lachnospiraceae bacterium
CATGAGCATCATCGAATCCATCAGCGTAAAGACCCCCGTGATCTGTTCGGATATAGGCAATCCCGCAGCACTGGTCACCGAGGGAAAGAGCGGACTCAAATTCCGGTGTGGTGATGCGAAAGACCTGGCTCAAAAAGTGGAGATGATGGAACAAGCGCCCTTTGAGGCAGATGAGAGCTGCGCTGCGGAATTTTCAGCGGAAAAGAATTATGAAAAGCTGATGGAGATATATGAGTCTTCGATCAAAAGATGTAACTCAAAGAAAAGGAGCACACATTGAAGATACTGATAACAAACGATGACGGAATAAATTCAAAGGGAATAAAGGAGCTGGCACGCGCTGCCATGGAGCTGGGAGATGTATATGTGGTGGCTCCAGAGGGAGAGTGCAGCGCCATGTCTCAG
Source organism: Lachnospiraceae bacterium (assembly GCA_017544285.1). Lineage (GTDB taxonomy): Bacteria > Bacillota > Clostridia > Lachnospirales > Lachnospiraceae > UBA1753. The sequence continues at coordinate 406 of JAFYEL010000068.1, forward strand.
CACATAAGCGTAAGGGAGAGGCTCCTTGCAAAAAAGCATGATTTCCCTCTTCCTGTAAAGGAATCCTACAGCGTCAGCGGGACCCCGGCGGACTGCGTAAAAGTGGCCCTTGCCTTCCTTTTAAAGGAAAAGCCCGACTTTGTTTTCACGGGGATAAACAACGGGTATAATGCGGGAGGTGACATCATATACTCCGGCACCTGCTGCGCCGCCATGGAGGCTCTTTTAGGGGGCGTCCCCGCCATCGCTTTTTCCAACAAAATGAACGGATCCTATGAGACGGTGGATGAATATCTGCTGCCTATAATGAAGGAACTGATAAATGAGGAGTGTGCGCCGAACGAGATAAGAAACGTGAACTTTCCCGGAGTGAGCCTCGGGGAGTACAAGGGCATTTTAAGGGACAGAAAGATAGCGCCCTTCCAGTACTATCTGAATACCTATGAGGTAAACTACACCGAGGAGGGGGTGGAGCTTCTGGCGGGAGGCGTCCCCTACGCCGACAAGCTTCCACTGGATGACACAGATATGTCGGCACTGTTCAACGGGTACATTTCCATCGGAAAAGTGGCCTGTCATGTGCTGTGATACAGAGGTTATGATATGCGAAAAAAAGAGAGGGCGCTCGCGGTGATCGAGCGCCTTAAAAATGAATACCCGGACAGCGGGTGTACTCTGGATTATGAAGAACCCTGGAAGCTCCTGATCTCAGTCAGGCTGGCGGCCCAGTGTACGGACGAGAGGGTGAACAGGATCGTGCCTCTTCTCTACGAAAGATTCCCCTCGCCCGAAGCCATCGCAAAGGCTTCGGTTGATGAGATAGAAGAGATAGTAAGGCCCTGCGGCCTTGGCAGGAGCAAGGCAAAGGACATAAATGCCTGCATGAGAGACCTGTGCGAAAAATACGGCGGCAAAGTCCCGGATGAGATGGAGGAGCTGTTAAAGCTGCCGGGAGTGGGAAGAAAGAGCGCGAACCTGATACTGGGAGATGTATACAAAAAGCCCGCCATAGTCACGGACACCCATTGCATCAGGCTTTCAAACAGGATAGGCCTTGTGGATCAGGAGACGGATCCCTTCAAGGTGGAAAAGGCCCTCAGGGCCATCGTTCCTCCTGAGGAAGGGAACGATCTGTGCCACAGGATGGTGGAGCACGGAAGGACGGTGTGCAGCGCCAGGAGCGCACCGAAATGCCATGAGTGCTGCCTTGAGGACATATGCAAAAAAAATATTAAAAAACCATGAGGTTTTTGGTATAATGTACGGAGACTGTCAGGTGGTCTATGACAGACCCTTTTGCAAAGGGGCCCTAAGAAAAGGAGGAACGGTATTATGGAAGCATTGGAATGTATCAAAGGCAGACGCAGCATTCGCGATTTCGAGGACAAACCCGTTGACAGGGCTTTGATCAATGAGATCATCGGCGCAGCCGCTTACGCACCTTCATGGAAGAACACACAGGTCACCCGTTATCTGGTTATTGATGACAAGGCAAAGATCGCCGAGATCGCAAAGGACTACACTACTTGTTTTTCATACAACGGAAACACAATAGGCAAGGCACCGGTGCTCATTGCGGTCACCGCATTAAAGGGACGCTCCGGAGTGGAAAAGGACGGCTCCTTTACCACAAAGAGAGAGGGCAACTGGCTTATGTTTGACGCCGGCTGCGCAACCCAGACTCTCTGTCTTGCGGCTTATGAAAAGGGACTGGGCACGGTTATCATGGGAATATTTGACGACGGGCTTTCGGCACATCTCCAGATCCCCGAGGACAGGGAGCTGGTATGTCTGGTATGCCTGGGCTACCCTGCAGTCGCACCCGAGGCACCCAAGAGGAAGAGTGTCGAAGAACTGGTAACCTTTGCGGAGTAATAGAAAGGAGCGCGAATGCGACATCTGATGAGCCCTCTGGATTTCACGGTGGACGAGCTTTCAAGGCTGATGGATCTGGCGGGCGACGTAGAAAGAAATCCCGAAAAATTTGCTCATGAGTGCGACGGAAAGATACTGGCCACACTGTTTTACGAGCCCAGTACACGCACCAGGCTTTCCTTTGAGTCGGCCATGTTAAGACTTGGAGGGCGTACCCTCGGATTTGCCACGGCGGATTCATCCTCAGCCGCAAAGGGAGAGAGCGTGGCCGATACCATACGCATGATATCCTGTTACGCGCATATCTGCGCCGTGCGCCACCCCAAAGAGGGCGCGGCGCTGGTGGCATCCTCAAAGGCAAGGATCCCGGTGATAAACGCAGGCGACGGAGGTCACCAGCATCCCACCCAGACCCTGACGGATATGCTCACCATCCGCTCTTTGAAGGGCAGGCTGGACAACCTCACCATAGGCCTTTGCGGAGACCTGAAGTTCGGACGCACCGTCCACTCACTCATCAAGTCTCTGGTGAGATACGAAAATGTCAGGTTCGTACTCATTTCCCCCGAGGAACTGAGGATCCCATCCTACATCAGGGATGACGTGCTTAAGGCCGGAAACATTCCCTTCGAGGAGGTCCGTCACATAGAGGACGTCATAGGTTCCCTGGATCTGCTCTACATGACCAGAGTCCAGCGAGAGCGCTTCTTCAACGAAGAGGACTATGTGAGATTAAAGGACTTCTACGTACTCGACAGAAAAAAGATGGAGCTTGCGGGAAAGGATATGCTGGTGCTGCATCCTCTGCCCAGAGTAAACGAGATATCGGTAGAAGTTGACGACGACCCCAGGGCCGTTTATTTCAAGCAGGGACAGTACGGCGTTTACATCAGGATGGCGCTGATCCTTACGCTTTTGTATCCCGAGAGGTACGGATTATGCTGAATGTAGGAAAGATCGAAGAGGGCTTCGTCCTCGACCACATAAAGGCCGGAGAGGCCATGGTGCTTTACGACCACCTGGGGCTTGATAAGCTGGACTGCTGCGTAGCCCTTATCACCAACGCCCGCAGCAACAAAATGGGCAAAAAAGACATAGTAAAGGTGGAGTGCCCGGTAGACATGCTGGACTTTGACATACTGGGCTTCCTGGATCACAACATCACGGTAAATGTCATAAAGGACGGCGAGATAGTATCAAAGCCGGTGCTTGAGCTTCCCAAGCGCATAGTGGATGTCATTAAGTGCAGGAATCCCAGATGCATCACGTCCATAGAGCAGGAGCTTACCCATGAGTTCATCCTGACCGACGAAAAGCAGGAGATCTACCGCTGCAAATACTGTGAGGAGAAATACGATAAAAAGAGACGATGAATTACGCTGAATGTGAGGAATATCTCGAAGAGATCTCAAAATACGGCAGTGTTCTCGGCCTCGACAATATACGCACCCTGCTGAAAAAGCTTGGAGATCCGCAGAACAGCCTGCGCTTTGTCCAGGTTGCGGGCACCAACGGAAAGGGTTCCGTATGCGCCTTTACCGAATCGGTACTCCGGCGCAGCGGATATGCCGTCGGTCTTTATACCTCACCGGCGGTTTTTTCGCATCTTGAGACCATAAAGCTGGGAAAGAGCATCACGAAGGCCGACTACGCCGATGTCATAACAAGGGTTGCCGAAAAGGCGGATGCCATGGAGCACCATCCCACGGTGTTTGAGATCGAGACCGCGGCAGCCATCCTCTACTTCTTTGAAAAGAAGGCAGATGTGGTTATCCTGGAGTGCGGACTTGGCGGCAGGGATGACGCCACAAACGTGGTGGACACCACCATACTCTCGGTGATCACCTCCATCTCGAAGGATCATACCCATATACTGGGGCCGGATGAGGGAAGCATTGCAAAGGTCAAGGCCGGCATAATTAAAAATGGTGCGACCGTGGTCAGTGCCATGCAGGATGAGGAAGCCCTCGAGGTGATAAAAAAAGCGGCCGAAAAAGCGGGAAGCTCTCTTGTGGTCTGCGACGAAGATAAGGACACAAAGATCTTATCCTTAAAGCCCGGCAGGACCGTTTTTAACGCCCGGGCCGGGGGCCGGACTTACGAAAACCTGGTCATAGGTTTAAACGGGCTCTGCCAGATCGGAAACGCTCTGGTGGCCTTAAATGCCCTGCTTAAGCTCAAAGAGCTGGGGTTTGATCTGATAACCGAAAAGACTGTCAGGGCAGGTTTTTCATCAGCCCGCCATCCCGGCAGGTTCGAGGTGATCGCAGATTCCCCGGTGACGGTAATTGACGGAGCCCACAACCCCGACGCCGCACTTTCGCTCAGGGAATCCGTTGAGCTCTACTTCAAAAACAAAAGGCTGATCTTTATCATGGGAGTCTTTGCCGACAAGGACTACGATTCCATACTCCGCATCATGGCTCCCCTTGCAGAACATATAATAACCGTACACACTCCGGGCAACGACAGGGCCCTGCCCTCTTACGAGCTGGCAAAGGCGGCCCTTTTGTACAACCCGAATGTCACGTCGGCAGCCTCGCTGCAGGAGGCTGTTGAACTGGCCCGTCTTCTGGCGGACAAAAAGGATGTGATACTGATCTTCGGATCCCTGTCATTCCTGAAAAACATAAAAGCACTGGTGAAAAAAGATGAACGCATTCGATGAAGAAAAGATAAAACAGGGCGTCAGGCTCATCCTCGAAGGGCTTGGCGAGGACACGGAAAGGGAAGGCCTTAAGGACACCCCCGAGAGAGTGATGCGCTTGTACCGGGAGACCATGTCCGGTATGGGAGAGGACGCCGGGGATCATCTTTCCCGGGTTTTCGGCGTAGAGACCGGGGAGCTTGTGATAGAAAAGGACATAACCTTTTACTCCACCTGCGAACACCATATGATGCCCTTCTTCGGAAAGGCGGCCATAGCCTATATCCCTGACAAAAAGGTGGTGGGGCTTTCAAAGCTGGCAAGAACTGTGGAAACCTTTTCCAGACGGCTTCAGCTCCAGGAACAGCTTACCGCCCAGATAGCGGATGCGGTTTTTGAGCAGCTGGGGGCAAAGGGAGTGCTGGTAATGCTCGAGGCGGAGCACACCTGCATGACCATGAGAGGCGTCAAAAAGCCGGGGTCAAAGACTCTGACGCTGGCGGCCAGGGGCATATACGAGACAGATGCGGAGGCAAAGGAACAGGTCCTGAGGTTGATGAGATGATAATCGGTGGAAAAGATTTTAAGACAAGCGACACCACATACGTAATGGGCATACTGAATGTCACGCCTGATTCATTTTCCGACGGCGGACAGTTCAATACCAGAGACGCGGCTCTTTCCCATGTGGAGCAGATGATCCTGGAGGGGGCCGATATCATCGATGTGGGGGGCGAGTCCACCAGGCCCGGCTTCACCGCGGTTTCCGCACAGGAAGAGATAGAGAGGGTTTCCGGCATCATAGCCGACATAAAAGAAAGGTTCGACATTCCAATATCCATCGACACCCACAAGAGCGAGGTGGCAAGGGAGGCAATTAAGGCCGGGGCAGATCTTATCAACGATGTCTGTGCCCTTGCCTACGATGATGACATGGGCCGGGTTGTGGCCGAGAGCGGACTGCCCTGTGTGCTGATGCACAACAGTCTGAGTCCTGTGGTAAAGCTGCCGGATGACATGGACAGCTTCATGGAGGGGGCTCTTAAGAGAGCTAAGGATGCCGGCATCAAAAAAGAGAATATAATCCTGGATCCCGGCATCGGTTTCGGTAAGAGTACCGCCCAGAATCTCATGATCCTGGCAGATGAAAACTATATGCTCCCCCCCGGGTATCCGGTGCTGCTAGGCGTATCCAGAAAAAAGGTTATAGGCAACACCCTGAACCTTCCGGTCTCGGAAAGACTTGAGGGGGTGCTGGCCATCACGGCTCTGGCATCATGGCGCGGGATCATGTTTGTCAGGGTCCACGACGTTAAAGAAAACAGAAGAGTTATAGATATGACGGAGGCGATAAGGGCAAATGGATAAGATCAGCATTAAGGGCCTTGAGGTTTTTGCTCACCACGGTGTATTTGAAGAGGAGAGGAGACTGGGACAGAACTTCATAGTGGATCTGGAGCTTTTCCTGGATCTCTCACTTGCCGGTGAGAGCGATGACTTAAGGCTTTCGGTGGATTACGGAAAGGTGTGCCGGTTTGTGGAATGCTTCATGAGAGAGAACACCTACGACCTTATCGAATCCGCGGCGGAGCGTATGGCTCAGGCACTGCTTCTTGAATACAGGGAACAGCTGAAAGAGGTGGAGATCACCATAGAAAAGCCCAATGCTCCCGTTGGACTGCCCCACAAGGGGTGCAGCGTGACCGTACACAGAGGATGGCACACCGCCTTTATCTCTGCGGGCTCCAACATGGGAGACAAGAGAAGATATCTGGAGGGTGCCCTTGAGGCTTTCTGTTCCCATCACGCCTTCGAGGTAGTGGCGGTTTCGGATATCTTTGAGACAGCGCCCTACGGATATACGGATCAGGATGATTTCCTGAACATGGCCTTTGAGATCAGGACCCTGGTCTCACCTCAGACACTGCTCGGCTTCTGCAAAGAGCTTGAAGCGCGCGCCGGGAGACGCAAGACGGAAAGGTGGGGACCCAGGACTCTGGATCTGGACATAGTTTTCTACGATGAGGCGGTCATCAACTCCGACGAGGGCGGGCTCACCATACCCCACCCCGATATGAGGAACAGATTTTTCGTGCTCTATCCCCTCAGACAGATCGCACCGGGATATATGCACCCCATATACAAAAAAACGGTGCTTCAGCTCCTTGAGGAACTTATCGAGAAAAACGGAGCGGAGCCCGAGCGCAGACGTTAGGAGAGTATCGTGAAGAGTGTGATTAAAGTGATAGCCGCGATAGTGGTCGGTATAGCCCTGATGGCCGGCATGTTCTATGTGATACATCTGCATAACATGATACCCGAGAATCCGCCTTCCACAGTGGGGAATACCGCCGGCAATCTTTTTAACGGCGGACTTTTCTGCGAGGCGGAGGACGGCCGGGTATATTTCTCCAATTCCTTTGACGGCGGTTCCATATACTCCATGATGCCGGACGAGTCGGACATGAAAAAACTGAACAAGTTCAAGTCAAAGTGGATCAACTCCGGAGGGGATTATCTTTACTACTACCAGAGCGCGGACGGGTCGGCGGCCATAGCCGGCTACAGCGGCCAGGTAATGGGGGTCTACCGCCAGAAAAAGGATTCAAAAAAGGCAAAATGCCTGGACAGGACGTCCGCCGGAGCCATGGTGCTCCTGGGGTCAAAGCTTTACTACCAGCACAACACCAACAGCGGCGGTGAGGGCATGACTATCTACCGTATGAGCATAGACAAGAAGGATTACGGTATGCTTGCGAACGAGATCCTTGATCCCTCCTGTGTGGCAGGGGGCAGCATCTATTATGCCGGGGTCTACGGCGGGCACAATCTTTACCGCCTGGACACTTCCTCGGGGCACGGCAGTCAGGTATATCAGGGTGATGTATGGAATCCCGTATTTACGGATTCCGACAATTTTTATTTCATGAACGTGAAGGACAATTACAGGATCCACAAGGGCTCCATTTCCTCCGGACAGTCGGAGCGGATCACACAGGAGAGGGCGGACTGTTATAACATCGCAGGCGGGTATGTATACTATCAGGCCAGCGAGGGCGACGAGCCCGGGCTCATGAGATGCCGGCTGGACGGAAGCGACAGCGAGATGGTGGCACCGGGTTATTACACAGCCATAAACGCCACATCCAGATATGTGTACTTCATGAAATTCGGTGACGACAAGGTCACCTTGAAAACATCGGTGAACGGACCCGCTTCATCTCAGGAATTTTCAAATGCCAGGAGCGCGGTGACAACGGCAGAACAGTAGGTGAAAAAGTGGAACTGAAACAGTGCAGACGGAGACTTGATGAAATAGATGAGCAGATAGTTGAGCTGCTTAACGAGCGCATGAAGGTGTGCGAAAAGGTGGCTGAGGCTAAGCTTTCCCGGGGGCGTGCCGTGTACGATCCGGACCGTGAGGCGCAGAAGCTGGAAGCGGTGGGAGCCATGGCGGAAACTCCCGAAAAAAGCGTGTTCATACAGGCGATCTTTTCAAAGATAATGGAGACTTCCAGGCAGCTGCAGCAGCAGCTCATAGATGAGCGCGGCAGTGAATGACACACCCGGCAGCCGGGGTTACCTGCTATAAGAGTTACGGCGGGTATGATGGACGCAACTAATGGCATGTATCGGAAAGGCAGGAAAAATGGCAGAGACAAAAAAGGGCTTCAGGGATCCGTCATACTACACAAACCGTGAGCTCTCCTGGATGCAGTTCAACGAGAGGGTTCTCGAAGAGGCCACTGACGAGGAAAATCCTCTTTTTGAGAGGCTGAAATTTCTGGGTATCTCCGCATCGAACCTTGATGAATTCTTTATGGTGAGGGTCGCCTCCATAAAGGACATGATACATGCGGAGGTCAGAAAAAAGGACATAGCGGGCATGACTCCGAAGCAGCAGCTGGCCGCACTGAACACCGTAACCCACAGCTTTGTGAAAAAACAGTATGAGATCTTTGCGGACCTTCGGAAGTGCCTTTTGGACAAGGGAATAGTCCTTATCGGATCCCACGAAGAGCTCACGGATGCACAGGGCGAGTTTGCGGACAGATATTTCCACGACAGCGTATATCCCGTGCTCACGCCCATGGCCGTGGATTCCTCCAGGCCTTTTCCTCTGGTAAGGAACAAGACTCTTAACATAGCCGCAATGCTTGTGAGAAAGCACGGAACCGGTGGCAGAGCACTCATCCCCGGCAGGGTTGACGGCGAACTTGACGAAGAGGTGGATTTCGCCCTGGTGCAGGTTCCCGATGTGCTTGAGAGAGTGGTGGAGCTTCCCGGAGTGGAGGGCAGTTCGAACCGTTACCTGATAATGCTGGAAGAGATAATAGAGCGCAATATCGAAAAGCTCTTTCTCAACTACGATGTAATATGCTCAAATCCCTTCAGGGTCATGAGAAACGCTGATTTTGAGATAGACGAGGACGAGGCGGAAGATCTTCTGGAAGAGATCGAAAAGCAGCTTAAAAAGCGCCAGTGGGGCATGGCCATCAGACTTGAGATACAGGAGGGCATGGATCCCCGGCTTGCAGCCATACTTGAAGAGGAGCTGAACATCCTGGACGAGGATATCTACGAGATCCCCGGTCCCCTGGACCTTACGGTTATGTCCAGGGTTACAAAGATCGAGGGATATGACGAGCTGAGGCAGACACCCTACGTTCCCCAGCATCCCAAGATGTTCACTATGGACAGGGATATCTTTGCCCAGATCAGGGAGGGAGATAAGCTTCTCATGCTTCCCTACGAATCCTTTGAGCCTGTGGTGGAATTCATAAGACAGGCCGCAAGGGATACCAGAACTCTGGCCATAAAGATGACACTCTACCGCGTGTCCGGGGATTCCCCCATACTTGCCGCCCTTGCACAGGCCGCGGAAAACGGAAAGCAGGTTTCCGTTCTGGTGGAGCTTAAGGCACGCTTCGACGAAGAGAACAACATAGTCTGGGCCCGCCGTCTCGAGAAGGCGGGATGCCACGTTATATACGGACTTCTGGGCCTTAAGACCCATTCGAAGATCGCACTGGTGGTCCGCAGGGAAAAGGACGGCATCCGCCGCTACGTACACCTGGCCACCGGTAACTACAACGACGTCACCGCAAGGCTTTATACCGACGTGGGTCTTTTCACCTGCTCGCAGCTTATAGGCGAGGATGCCACCGCGGTATTCAACATGCTCTCCGGTTATTCGGAGCCCGCTGTCTGGAACAAGCTGGCACTGGCTCCGCTCTGGCTCAAGGACAAGTTTTTGGAGCTTATCAACCGGGAGAAGGAACACGCCCTAAAGGGCAGGGAAGCCCGCATCATAGCAAAGATGAACTCCGTCTGCGATCCGGACATCATAGCGGCCCTCTACGAGGCCTCCTGTGCCGGAGTAAAGATACAGATGATAGTGAGAGGCATATGCTGCCTCAAGGTCGGCATTAAGGACGTTTCCGAGAATATCACGGTGCGCTCCATCGTGGGACAGTTCTTAGAGCACAGCCGCATAATCTACTTCCTCAACGGAGGAAAGGAAGAGGTATACATGGGCTCCGCGGACTGGATGCCCAGAAACCTTGAAAAGAGAGTGGAGATCCTCTTCCCCGTGGAGGACAGGGAAATACGTCAGGAGCTCAAAGGCTATCTCATGCTCCAGCTCTCCGACAACAAAAAAGCCCGGATCATGCAGAGCGACGGCACCTACCGTAAGCCGGATGTAACGGGACTCGGGAAAAAGAAGCTGATCTCCTCACAGGAGGAGTGCTGCAAGATCTCCATCGACGAGGCAAAGCGCCGCAACCGCAGTATGATGCAGATGAACCGCTTTGTGCCCGAGAAAAAGAGAAAGAAGAAAAACAAGTGATGGACAGGAAACTTATACTTGCCTCCGGTTCCCCCAGACGGCGCGAGATACTTGAGAACCTGGGGATAAGCTTTGAGGTTGTAAAGAGTGAGTGCGACGAGGTGACCGGAGCTGCGGCCCCCGAAGAGGTGGTCACATCCCTCTCTTTGAGAAAGGCCAGGGATGTGAAGTCAAGGGTAGGAAAGGATGCAATGATACTGGCGGCGGATACGGTGGTGGCCCTTGACGGCCGCATCCTGGGAAAGCCTGCGGATGTATCCGAGGCATTTGAGATGCTAAGCTCGCTCTCGGGTCGTACCCACGAGGTATATACCGGTGTGGCACTGCTCTTACCCGACGGAAGAGAGATATCCTTTTATGAGTGCACAAAGGTTGAGGTGGCGGACCTGGACCGGGCAGAGACAGAAGCATACATAGCATCGGGGGAGCCCATGGATAAGGCCGGGGCATACGGCATCCAGGGACTTTTTTCGGTTCATATAAAGGGCATAACCGGCGATTACTTCAACGTTGTGGGACTGCCCGTGGCAAGGCTTTACGCCGAGTGTAAAAAAGAGGGAGTAGTACTTGTATGAGAGTCAGGGAATTCATCTTATACAGAAATTTTCAAAGACAGGATATACTGGACGATTTCAGCGCTCTGCTTGAGGTAGAGAATGTTACTCAGGAAGAGGCTCAGGTGCTTCGGGAAAAGCTTTCCGACGTATCCCACAGACTGCTGCGTCTGGCGGATGATTTCGGCTTTGCCGGAAACCTCTGGCACTGCTTTCTTGCCTATCTGCTTTGCAACAACGAAAATCCTTTCAGCTGTGCCTGTGAGATCAGGGGCCATATAGAGGGCAGCATGAACGATTTCGCCATGCATGATTTCGGCATTTTCCGTGAACTTTTCTCCGCGGATATGGAGGGGCTGGGTGAGATGCTGGGTACGGATGTGATAAACGTTCTTTTGTGCTATGCCCCCTACAAGGAAAACGGAAAGGCCTTTAACAAGAGGATCCGCGACCGCATATGTGAGCTGGCGGTAAAGCTTGCCCACGCAGGCAGTGACGATGAGTTCATGGAGATCGTCACCGGGTTTTACGGTGATTTCGGAGTGGGGAAATTCGGCCTCAACAAGGCCTTCAGGGTACGCCATACCGAGGAAGGACCTGTTATCGAGCCTATCTTCAACATACGCCATGTGGATCTTGACGATCTGGTGGGCTATGAAAAGGCCAAGCAGCAGCTCATCGAAAACACCGAGGCCTTTATCGAGGGACTTCCCGCCAACAACTGCCTTCTCTACGGAGATGCCGGCACCGGCAAATCCACAAGCATAAAGGCCATAGCCAACAGATATTACGAGAGAGGGCTGAGGATAATCGAACTCTACAAGCATCAGTTCAGGGATCTGAACGACGTGATAGCCCAGATCAAAAACAGGAATTACAAATTCATCCTCTACATGGACGATCTGTCCTTTGAGGATTTCGAAGTGGACTATAAATACCTTAAGGCGGTGATCGAGGGCGGACTTGAGAAAAAGCCGGAGAACATCCTGATCTACGCTACCTCAAACCGCAGACATCTCATCAGGGAGAGCTTCAGGGACAAGCAGGAGCGGGATGAGGATCTGCATACCAACGACACGGTACAGGAAAAGCTTTCACTCTCCGCAAGGTTCGGAATGTCCATCTATTTCGGACGCCCCGACCAGAAGGAATACCACGAGATAGTCAGGGCCCTGGCACAGCGCAGCGGCATAGAGATGGATGAGAGAGAGCTTCTTCTTGAGGCGGACAGATGGGAGCTCCGCGGGGCCGGAAAATCCGGCAGGACGGCGGAGCAGTGCATAAAGAATCTCAGCGCAAGGTTAAAGAAATGAAGCTTCTGTTCTGTGACATGGACGACACTCTGCTGACGTCCGACAAAAGGATATCCGATAGAAATCTTTCGGCCATAAGGCGTCTGACGGATTCGGGATGCGGCTTTGTGATGTGCACGGGCCGTCCCCTTTACAGCTGCATGGTACTTGCCCGGCAGTACGCTCTTTTGGGCAAAAACTATTACATCGCTTCCTATAACGGCGGTCAGATAGTAGACACCTTCGATTCAAGGGAGCTGGTCCACGAGGGAGTTTCCTTCGAAGTGGTAAGGACCCTTTTTGCGGAGGCACCCAGATGGGATCTGAATGTTCAGACCTACAATGACGACTGCGTGCTGGTGGAGCAGGATTCCGAATACATAGCCTGGTACTCAAAGCGCATAAGGATGCCCTACAGGGTGGTGGATGACGTTATGGAGGCCCTTGAGGCCGAGCCCCTTAAGTGCATAGTCGCCCACATGACGGACCATGACAGGCTGGAGAGATTTCAGGCTGAGATCGGCCCTAAGCTTTCCGACGTCACGGAAAACATCTTCAGCAATCCCGTGCTCCTGGAATTCGGATCAAAGAAGGCGGGAAAGGGAATAGCAGTAGAAAACCTGAGCAGGGTGCTGGGAGTTGACCGCAGTGACTGCTATGCCATAGGCGACGAGGGCAACGATATAGACATGATCAAAAGGGCCGGCACCGGAATTGCCATGGCAAACGCCATAGATGAGGCAAAGCAGGCGGCCGACCTGGTGACAAGAGCCGATAACGACCACGACGGAGTGGCCGAGATCATAGAGGAGGTAATATTGAGATGAAGACAGGTCTTGTGCTTGAAGGCGGAGGGATGAGAGGCCTTTTTACCGCAGGCATACTGGATGTTTTTATGGAGAACGACATTGAGTTTGAAGGAGCGGTGGGAGTTTCCGCCGGGGCGCTGTTCGGCTGCAATCTCAAGTCAAAGCAGCCCGGCAGGGCAGTGCGCTACAACGTGCGCTACTGCAGGGATCCCAGGTACGTGAGCATGCTGAACCTTATCACCACCGGAAACATATTTGGAGTTGATTTCTGCTACCGCAGGATACCTTTCGAGCTTGATATCTGGGATCACGAAACCTTTGAGAAAAATCCCATGGAGTTCTTTGTGGTCTGCACCGACGTGAACTCCGGTAAACCCTATTATTACAGGTGTACCGACGGCATGGAAAAGGATATAGAATACTTCAGGGCTTCGGGCTCCATGCCCCTCGTTTCCAGGGTGGTAAAGATAGGCGACAGGGAATTCCTGGACGGCGGAGTCTCCGACGCCATACCCCTTGAGTTCATGGAGAGACAGGGCTACGACAGGATAGTGGTGATACAGACCAGGCCCGAGGGTTACCGCAAGGAGCCCAACAGGTTAATGCCTTTGATCAAGGCCAGATACAGCAGAAAGTATCCCGAGCTTGTAAAGGATATGGAGAACCGTCACATCATGTACAATGATGAGCTTGATTATATCGCCGAACGTGAAAAGACCGGCGATGTATACGTTATCAGGCCCCGGAGGGATCTGCGGATATCACAGACCGCAAACGATCCCGAGGAACTGAAGCGTGTATACAAGACCGGTCGTTACATGGCCAAGCAGTGTCTTGAAGAGGTAAAGGATTTCCTGGTTTAATCCTCAACTTCCTCTTCCTCTATCTGGGCGGTGTAGATGGTGCGCTTTCTTGCGTTCTCATCGGCCTCCAGATACTCGTCGTAGGTAGTGATCTTGTCGATCATCGAACCGTCGGGCAGAAGCTCCATGATGCGGTTGGCACTGGTCTGCACGAACTGGTGGTCATGGCAGGCAAAGAGCACCACTCCGGGGAATTTGATGACTCCGTTGTTAAGGGAGGTTATGGATTCCATGTCCAGGTGGTTGGTAGGCTCGTCGAATATCAGGCAGTTGGCCCCGGATATCATCATTTTTGAAAGAAGACAGCGCACCTTTTCCCCTCCGGAAAGGATGCGCACTTTTTTTACTCCGTCATCGCCGGGGAAGAGCATCCTGCCCAAAAAGCCTCTGACATAGGTGACATCCTTTACGGGGGAGTAACCCATGAGCCAGTCGGTGATGGTGAGGTCACAGTCGAACTCTTTTGTATTGTCCTTGGGGAAGTAGGCCTGTGAGGTGGTGACGCCCCATTTATAGGTTCCCTCATCGGGCTCCAGCTCTCCGGCAAGGATCTTGAAGAGAGTGGTCTTGGCGAGCTCGCAGCCGCCTACGAAGGCAACCTTGTCGTCGTGTCCCAAGGTAAAGGAGATGTTGTCCAGAACCTTTACGCCGTCCACTGTCTTTGAGATACCATCCACAGTAAGGACCTCATTGCCGATCTCTCTCTCGGGGCGGAAGTCCACGTAGGGGTATTTTCTCGATGAGGGCTTGATCTCGTCAAGCTCGATCTTTTCAAGGGCACGCTTTCTGGAAGTGGCCTGCTTTGACTTAGAGGCATTTGCGGAGAAGCGGGAGATGAACTCCTGGAGCTCCTTGATCTTTTCCTCCTTCTTTTTGTTGGCCTCCTTCATCTGCTTGATGAGGAGCTGCGAGGACTCGTACCAGAAGTCGTAGTTTCCGGCAAAGAGCTGGATCTTTCCGTAATCGATATCAGCGGTCTGGGTGCAGACCTTGTTGAGGAAGTAGCGGTCGTGGGAGACCACTATGACGATGTTTTCGAAGTTGATGAGGAACTCCTCAAGCCAGGTTATGGCGTCCAGATCCAGGTGGTTGGTGGGCTCGTCCAGAAGAAGGATGTCGGGGTTTCCGAAGAGTGCCCTCGCCAGGAGCACCTTCACCTTTTCGCTGCCGTTGAGCTCGCTCATGGTGCTGTAGTGCTGCTCTGTGGGGATGCCCAGACCGTTCAGCAGCGTGGCTGCGTCGGATTCGGCCTCCCAGCCGTTCATCTCGGCAAATTCAGCCTCCAGTGAGGCTACCTTTACGCCGTCCTCGTCGGAAAAGTCGGGCTTTGCGTAGATGGCGTCCTTTTCCTTCATTATGTCGTAGAGACGCTGGTTGCCGGAGATGACCGTGTCCATGACCACCTTGTCGTCGTACTTGAAGTGGTCCTGCTCAAGGACGGACATACGCTGCCCCGGGGTGATGGCTATGTCTCCGTTGGTGGTCTCCAGCTCTCCCGACAGGATCTTGAGGAAGGTGGACTTTCCGGCGCCGTTGGCACCTATTATGCCGTAGCAGTTACCTTCCGTAAACTTGATATTAACATCTTCGAACAGGGCCTTCTTTCCAACCCTGTAGGTAACATTGTTTGCGCTTATCATTTTTATCTCCTTGATGTGAATGTGATGCCTACGGCATCATATGATACTAAAACTCAAAAGGAATGGCAAGTGGAAATAAAATGTGGTAAAATGTTATCAATTATGCGCAATACATTTGTTTTTAACCTGCAATTTCAAATAATATCCCTGGTGTTCGTTCTGATGGTGCTGGTGCTCTTCTGCGTCCGCAAGAAGCTGCACATCACCAGAGAGCGCGTATTTTTGGGGGTTGTGGTGACCTGCATGGCCAGCTGCGTCATGGACATCATGTGCATTGCCGGCATGGACGGCAGCCTTGCCCTCACGCCGGCCGTGATGAACCTTATCCGCAGAATCTACCTGATCACAGTGGTCGGCGTCGGACTGTGGCTGGTGCTTTATACCCTGGCGGAGGTATACCGGATGGCCATCATGGAGCCTCTGGTACGCAGGCTTTATGTGCTTCCCCTGGCGGTTTCGGTTCCACTGATCTTAAGGCTCCCACTTGAGACCCGCAGGTCCGGTGCCACCTATTTCGGTCCCGCTGTCTATGTCAGTGCGGCCGTAACCTTTATCTATCTGACCATAGCTCTTCTCTACGCCCTGAAGATGGGCAACAGGATGAACCCCGGCAGGCGTAATGCCATCTTCCTTGCCATGGGTGTCATGACGGGCTGCGGTATCTTCCAGCTCTACAATCAGGAGATCAGTGTCATGTCCCTTGCGGTGAGTATCGTGCTCACCTACATGTACATGGTACTCGAGTCACCGGACGTTTACCTTGACAAAACCTACGATGTCTTCAACAAAGATGCATTCCACATGTATCTTGACAATATGTGCCGTGAGAAACACCCTGTCAGCGTGCTCTTCGTGACCGTAAACGAATTCACCAACATGACTGAGATCGCCGGTACCGTTATCACCTCCGAGCTGCTGCGTCAGGCAGCCAATTATCTCAAGACTTTTAAGGCCGGCCGGCTTTTTTCCATAGGCACGGGAGAGTTCATTCTCACCTTCGAAAAAGAGGAGCATTTCTTTGAATATGCCCAGCAGATACGTGACCGCTTTGAGGATGTATGGAATATCGACGAGAGCCACGCCAAGAATCTGGTGGAATTCGAGATCGGGGTTTCCATCATCGCCTACGGTTCCATGAGGATGCCCGGCGACTCCACCTGCGAGGATATCATAAACACCATCAGATATTTTGAGCAGAAATACGCCCACAGCGGCAAGAGCTACATCTGTATTGACAGGCGCCAGCTCTGGGAAATGGAAGCCGTTGACCACGTGAACAGCGAGATAGAGGGCGCCGTAGCCGAAAACAGGATCGACGTTTACTACCAGCCCATCTTTTCCGTTTACGAAAACAACTGCAGCGAGATAGAGGCCCTTATCAGGGTCAGGGACAGAAGGAACATCTACTTTGACAACTCCCTGATCATGCCCGCCGCAGAGGCCAGCGGTGAGATCACCGAGCTGGGCTATGCCGCCTTCAGGCAGGTCTGCGATTTCGCGGCCCACAACGATCTGAAGCGGGCAGGGATCACAAAGATAGCCGTAAACCTCTCAATGGTACAGTGCCAGCAGCGCACCCTTGCGGAGGGGCTCATAGCCATCATGGAAGAGTACGGAGTGTCCGCATCTCTCTTCAGATTCGAGATTTCCGAAAATACTGCGGAGTACATGACCCAGAACCTGAGGCGCAACATGAACAGCCTCATAGCTCAGGGTTCATCCTTCGTTATAGACAACTACGGAAGTCGCCGTATAGACGCCGACAAGGTCACTCAGATCTCCAGGGATTACATCAAGCTGGGTGAGGGCGTGATCCGCAGCTACTTTGACGGAGACAAGTCAAAGCAGTCCATGAGGGTACTGTGCAGGATGCTGCTCCAGCTCAAGATGACAGTGGCGGCCGTTGGCGTGGAAAACCAGAGAGAGTACACCGAGCTTAAGAACCTCGGTATCACACATATGCAGGGAAATGCATTCTACAGGCCCATGCCTCCCGATCAGGTGCTTGAGCTTCTGGAAAAGGAAAGGGCTTTGATGCTCGGCAAGGAGAACCAGTTTGAACGCGCGATCTGACAGACCTTCGGGTTTCCTTGTGGTAAATGCATTTTTAAACAGCAGCAAGTTTAACGAGATATATTCTCGGCTGGGGGAGAGTGCCCGGAGCATGGGCATATCCCTTGATGTGTACTCAAACGCGGAACTGTTTTTGGATGAAGCTGTCGGATTGGCGGCCGAAAAATACGACTTCTGCCTTTTCTGGGACAAGGACATAAGACTTGCCTCCCGGCTGGAGGAGTCGGGACTGCGGCTCTTCAATCCCTCACGGGGGATTGAGAATTGCGACAGCAAGATAAAGACAGCAGATATGCTTTTTCCCAAGCGGATCCCCATGCCCGAGACCATTCCGCTTCCCTTTACCTACGACAACGTGGGTTACACCGACACCTCCTTTCTGGAGCAGGTGAGGGAAAGGCTTTCCCTTCCCTTTGTGATAAAGGAGGAAAGGGGCTCCTTCGGAGCTCAGGTGTATCTTGCAAACACCATGGAAGAGGCGGTTTCCATACTTGAGGGCATTGGCGGAAGGCCTGCCCTGGCCCAGCGGTTCGTATCCGAGTGCAGGGGCAGGGATATACGCATAAATATGGTAGGCAGGAAATGTATCGCCGCCATGGAAAGGTACAACGAAAAGGATTTCAGGGCCAATATAAGCGGCGGGGGAAAGGCAAGTCCCTGCAGCCCTACTCAGGCGGAGCTTGATCTGGCCGCCGGGGTCATGGAGCTTATGGAGCTTGACTTTGCGGGAGTTGACATACTCCGTTCAAAGGACGGGCCTTTGCTGTGCGAGGTGAATTCAAACCCTCACTTCAGGAGCATAGAGGAGTGCACCGGAGCCAATGCCGCCGACGCCATAATGAAGTATATTTCAGAGAACATATGAAGGGGATCATCCTTTACGAGCCCGGGGTCGCGCCCCAAAGAGAGTGGTATATAAACAAATACATATCAGCCTTTAAGAACAGAGGCCATGAGCTTTTTCTTGCGACCACGGATGAGATCGAAAAGGCTTTGGAGTCGAAACCGGATTTTGCCGTGGTGAGGGTTATGGCTCCCGGCATATCCCGGCAGCTTGAGGCAGCGGGCATCAGATGCTTTAACGGCGCCGCCCTATCCGAGGTGGCAAACGACAAGAAAAAGTCATATGATTTTGTGGGAAAACATACAGATGTCCCTTTTATACCTTACCGAGACAACCCGGACTATCCCTGTGTGATGAAGCACCGCTTCGGGCATGGAGGCACCCGGGTTTACTATATGGAAGACGCATCCCGCCTTGAAGTGCTTCAGGGAAATGAAAGGGGAGAGTTCATTTTCCAGGATATGTGCGACAGCCCCGGAAGGGATGTGAGAGTCTACATCCTGGGTGGCAGGATAGTGGCGGCCATGGAGAGGAAAAACCCCGCCTTCGAAGATACGGGCCGGCCGCTTTCGCAAAGGTTTTTAAGCAATTACTGTCTTGGAGGCACCGCGTCCCCCTACGACATTGACGGGGACAGGGAAATGACCGGATATGCCCTGAGCATCGCCAAGGCCATTCCCATGGATCTGGCGGGCATAGATTTTATATTTCACGAAGGACATCCGGTTTTCAACGAGATAGAGGATGTGGTGGGATCCAGGATGCTCTACGCCATGACCGACATCGACATCGTTGAGGACTATGCTGATCACATTATAAAGGAGTTATATGAGCAGAGCTGACATTATTTTCAAGGAAATGTGCGAGGACATACTCGCCAACGGCACGGACACCCGTGGCGAGAAAGTCCGCCCCCACTGGGAGGACGGAGAGAGCGCCTACACCATAAAGAGGTTCGGCGTGGTGAACCGTTATGACCTCAGGGAAGAGTTCCCGGCCATGACCTTCAGAAAGACCGGATTTAAAAACGCCATAGACGAGATCCTGTGGATCTGGCAGAAAAAATCCAACAACGTTCACGACCTGGCCAGCCATATCTGGGATTCCTGGGCCGATGAGACCGGCTCCATAGGCAAGGCCTACGGCTATCAGCTGGGAGTGAAGCATAAATACAAAGAAGGGGAGATGGACCAGGTTGACAGGGTGCTCTACGACCTGAAAAATAATCCCTATTCCAGACGTATATTAACAAATCTGTATGTGCATCAGGATCTTTGCGAGATGAACCTCTATCCCTGCGCCTACAGCATGACCTTTAATGTCACCGCAGACCCCGAGGGCGGGGCGCCGGTGCTGAACGCCATACTGAACCAGCGTTCATCGGATGTACTTACCGCAAACAACTGGAATGTGGTACAATATGCTGTACTCCTCCACATGTTCGCTCAGGTGTGCGGCATGCAGGCGGGAGAGCTGGTGCACGTTGTGGCTGACTGCCACATCTACGACCGGCACGTGGAACTGGTCAAAGAGCTGATATCAAGGCCCATGTATCCGGCTCCGATCTTTAAGATGAACCCGGAGATCAGGGATTTTTATAAGTTTACCGTTGATGATTTTGAACTTGAGAACTATGTTACCGGTCCTCAGATAAAGATACCGGTTGCTGTCTGATCATTTCAGGACGGTGAGGGATATGGCAGAAGTAAAAGACAAAATTTCAAAGGTTTCATCTGCCGGCATTGCCGATGAGGAGTTCATGGAGCGCGAGAGCGGGACTCTGAGGCTTGACGACGGGCGTATCAGGGCCGTCAAAGAGTATCTGCCCCCGGAGCAGCTCTATGAGGACCTTATCAGCCGTGTGCGCAAATATCACCCTTCGGATGATATCTCCCTCATCGAAAAGGCCTACAAGACTGCCTTCGACGCTCACAAGGATCAGGTCAGAAAATCCGGCGAGCCCTATATCATCCACCCTCTCTGCGTGGCAATAGCCCTGGCTGATCTCGAGATGGATAAAGAGACCATTGCGGCGGGCATACTCCACGACGTGGTGGAAGACACCATAATGACCGACGAGGATCTGGCAAGGGAGTTCGGCGACGATGTGGCCTCTCTGGTGGACGGAGTCACCAAGCTGTCAAAGCTGCAGTTCAACGGCGACAGGCTTGAGATGCAGGCCGAAAACCTCCGCAAGATGTTCCTTGCCATGGCCAGAGATATCAGGGTCATCCTCATAAAGCTGGCGGACAGACTTCACAACATGCGTACCCTCAGTCACATGCCTCCCGAAAAGCAGCAGTACATCGCCAGGGAGACCATGGATATCTATGCCCCCATCGCCAACCGTCTGGGTATTTCCAAGGTAAAGGTGGAGCTTGACGATCTCTCCCTCAAATATCTTTATCCCGATGTTTATGAGGACCTGGTCAACAAGATAGCCCTCAGAAAAACGGACAGGGAGCAGTATATAACCGATATCGTCAACGAGGTCACCAGACACATCGAAAACGCCGGCATCAAGGCGGATATTGACGGACGTATCAAACATTTCTATTCCATTTACAAAAAGATGAAAAACCAGGGCAAGACCCTGGACCAGATATACGATCTCTTTGCGGTCAGGATCATAGTTTCCGACGTAAAGGACTGTTATGCGGCTCTGGGTGTGATCCACGACATGTACAAGCCCATTCCCGGGCGTTTCAAGGACTACATAGCCATGCCCAAGTCCAACATGTACCAGTCACTTCACACCACCCTCATAGGTCCCACGGGACAGCCCTTCGAGATCCAGATCCGTACCCATGAGATGCACCGCACCGCAGAGTACGGTATCGCTGCCCACTGGAAGTACAAGGAGGCCTCAAGCGGCGGGCATCACGATGTAGGCGAAGAGGAAAAGCTGTCATGGCTGCGTCAGATCCTGGAGTGGCAGAGGGACATGACGGACAACCGGGAGTTCATGAACATCCTGAAGTTCGATCTTTCGCTTTACTCGGAGCACGTTTACTGCTTCACACCCTCCGGCGACGTAAAGAACCTGCCGGCGGGCTCCACCCCCATAGATTTTGCCTACAGCGTACACTCCGCAGTGGGCAACAAGATGATCGGCGCCAGGGTAAACGGCAGGCTTGTAAATATCGACTATGTGATAAACAACGGCGACCAGGTCGAGATCATAACCTCCGCCAATTCAAAGGGCCCCTCAAGGGACTGGCTCAACATAGTAAAGTCTTCCGCCGCCAGGTCAAAGATAAACCAGTGGTTTAAGAACGAAAACAAAGAGGAAAACATCACCAGGGGCAAGGACGCCTTCAACGCCTACTGCAAGGCCAGGAATGTGGACCCTGCCACCATTCTCGAGCGCAAATATACCGACAACATCCTTCAGAAGTACAGCTTCCGCGACTGGGATTCGGTATACGCCGCCATCGGCCACGGCGGCCTCAAGGAGGGCCAGGTGGTCAACAGGATGCTTGAGCTCTATGAGGCAGATCACAAGCGTGAGACTACCGACGAAGAGATAATAGCATCCATAAACGAAAACGCCGCCAAGACCCCCGCAAAGGTAAAGGGCAGCGGTATCATGGTCCATGGTGTCCACGATGTCTCGGTGCGTTTTTCCAAGTGCTGTTCCCCTCTTCCCGGGGACGAGATAGTAGGGTATGTCACCAGAGGCAGGGGCGTATCCATTCACCGCACCGACTGCATCAACGTGATCAACATGCCGGAAGAGGACCGCAACAGGATCATCGAAGCCGAGTGGCAGGAGGGTGCCGAGACCGAAACCGGTGAGAAGTACACCGGAGACCTCAACATCTACGCAAAGAACAGGAACGGCCTTCTGGCGGATGTCACCAGAGCCTTTACGGACAGCGGCATAAATATCACAGCCATGAACACCAGGGTTTCAAAACAGGATATCGCGACCCTGTGCATGTCCTTTGATATCAGCAGCCGTGAGGATATGATGAGGATAACCGAAAAGCTGAGGACCATTCCCGGCGTCATAGATATCGAGAGGGCGCCGGCGTGATGCCATCCCCAGCCGGATCTTAAGGGAGAAAATATGAGCAATGATATTAAAACAGGCCGTATGGTCCTGGGACCCGTGGGCACAAACTGCTATTTCATGTTCCGTGAGGACAAAAAAGATGCCATAGTCTTTGATCCCGCGGACAGAGGAGCCGACATCTTCAATGCGCTTAAAGAACGCGGCATCACTGTGGGGGCGATAGTCCTCACCCACGGACATTTTGATCATATTAGCGGCGTGGCAAAGCTCAGGCAGCTTTCCCACTGCAAAATATATGCGGGGACCGACGAGCAGGAGCTTTTGGGCTCCGAGTACCTGAACCGGTCCGAAGCCATGGGTATACCCGTGACCGTTACCCCTGATGAGCTTGTAAGGGACGGACAGGAGCTTACTCTCTGCGATATCACCATGAAGGTCTTTGCCACACCCGGCCATACCATCGGCAGCGTGTGTTACTACGTTGAAGAGGCGGGGGTGGTGATCAGCGGTGACACGCTGTTTGAGGGTTCCGTGGGCCGCACGGACATGCCCACCGGCGACATGGGGGCACAGATACGGTCCATAAAGGAAAAACTCCTCACCCTGCCGGATGAGACCATAGTCTATCCCGGGCACGGTAACAGCACCACCATCGGAGAAGAAAAGAAATACAATCCCTTTATAGCATGAGATCAGTAAGCTTTGATACCGCCGAAAACAAAAGAATGTATGAAAACGAGGCGAGAGCTCTGCTCGGCGCTTTTTTCCCCGGAGAAGAATTTGAGATCACCGTGGGAGATACGCAGAGTGAGAGCTTTCTTCGCGTGGGGCCGGGAACAGACAGGCGCAGCCTTAAAAAGCAGATGTACGATGACCTGGCAGCGATCAGCGGGAAAAGCCTTCCCTGGGGCAGCCTTACGGGGGTAAGGCCCGTGAGCCTTGTGACCAGGATACTGCAGTCAGGTCTTTCCGAAAGCGATGCCCTGGAAAAGTTTATGAACGATTACGGGGTCAGCAGGGAGAAGGCTGAGCTTGCCATGAATGTGGCCCTGCGCCAGCGGCGGATACTCAGCGGTATCGAACCCCACGGGTACAGCGTATATCTTGGCATACCTTTCTGTCCCACCACCTGCATGTACTGCTCCTTTACTTCTTATCCGGTGGGGGCCTTCGGAGGCATGGTAGACGAGTATATCGGCGCCCTGAAAAGAGAGATAATGCACACCGCATCCTTTATTTCGGGCACGCCTCAGAGCCTGTACATAGGCGGCGGCACCCCTACATCCATAGATGCGGGGAAGATAGATGAGATCCTGGACCTGCTCTACGAGAGCTTTGATATCGGATCCGGTACAGAGGTCACCTTTGAGGCCGGACGCCCCGATTCCATCACCGGCGAAAAGTTAAAGGTCATAAAGCGCTACGGTATCCGCCGTATCAGCATTAATCCCCAGACCATGAATCAGGATACCCTGCAGCTCATAGGCAGGCATCACACCACACGCCAGGTAAAGGAAGCCTACTACATGGCACGCGATATGGGCTTTGACGACATAAACATGGATCTGATACTGGGACTTCCGGACGAGGGTCTCATGGAGATCGAGCACACCATGGACGAGCTCATATCTCTGGATCCCGACAGCATCACCCTTCACGCTCTGGCGGTAAAGAGGGGATCTCGCCTCAACGAAATGCTCAAGGAAAAATCCCTTTCCGAGCCCGAGGCGGGAGTTGCGTCCCTTATGTACGATTTCGCATCCAAGGCCCTTGACAGGGCCGGATATCTGCCTTACTACCTTTACAGGCAGAAGCGTATTGCCGACAATTTCGAAAACGTGGGATACGCCAAAGAAGGGAAGTTCTGCTTTTACAACGTGATCACCATGGAGGAGGTACAGTCGGTGGTGGCCCTGGGAGCGGGAGCCATAAGCAAACGGGTGTACAACGATCCAAAGCGGCCGGGATATATCGAGCGCTGCGACAATGTCAGGGATATTGCCGGTTACATAGGCCGTATCGACGAGATGATAGAGAGAAAGCGCAGGCTTTTCGGATAACAGAAACTTGTTGGAAGGAAATATAAATGGACACTCACAGACTGACCGGGCGCATTGACAGACATCTTCTGCTGTGCGCGGCACTGGCCTTCATAATAGCGGCTCCGGTTTTCTGGTATTTTATATGGCAGGGCGGCGGTACCTTCGTGGTAAGAGACGATTTCAACGCCCAGCAGATACCCTTTACGGTGGCTCTTCACGACGCCCTTATGGACGGAGGTCTTTCCGGCTTTGACTGGAACGTGGACCTGGGGAGTTCCACACTTTTATCCTTTGCATTCTACGAGCTGGGAAGTGTGTTCTTCTGGATATCCATGCTCTTTGACGCGGCGGCGTTTCCTTCGCTCATAGGGCATATCTATATCCTGAAATACGTGGTTGCGGCTCTTTGTGCCTACCTCTATTTAAGGCGCATGGTGGATGATAAGGGCTACGCCCTGTGGGGAGCCCTGCTCTACGCTTTTTCCGGCTTCCAGACCGTGAATCTGATGTTCTATCACTTCCACGATGCCGTGGCCTTTTTCCCTCTGCTGCTTTTGGGACTTGAGATCTTCATGGCAGACAGGGACAAAAAGGGCTTCCTCTTTTTTGCCTTTACCGTGTTCGTAAACTGCATAACGAATTACTTCTTTTTCATTCAGGAAGTGATCTTTCTGGCAATATATTTTCTGTGCCGTTTTGCCCAAAAGCCCTTTGCGGAAACGGGTAAAAAAATCCTCATGTGCATTGTGGCCGGAGCCCTGGGAGTGGGCATGGCATCCATACTTTTCCTCCCCAGCGTGCTCTACATACTTCAGAGTCCCAGAGCCGGAGTGGCGGTCGGACTTTCGGAGCTTTTCGGGAGCCTCAGGGATACTCTTTTCATCATCAGGGGGCTCTTTTTCCCCGGTGATACCATGCACGACAACTGGGCTCTGATCCCGGACAACTGGAGGTCCGTGAGCTGCTATCTGCCTCTGGCCGGAGCCGCCCCCACGGCGGCCTATATGGTTAAAAAAAGGGACAGGCTGAGCCTGCTTTTGGGGATATGCATGATCCTTTCGATCTCTCCTTTGCTGTCATCACTTTTCACCCTTTTCACAGAGGTTTACATGCGCTGGTGGTATATGAGCGTGCTGATGATGGCCCTTGCCTCCGCCAGAGCGGCCCGGCACTTTTCCGGAAAGCTTCTCGCCATGTGGGCGGGAGTGATCGGTGGCATAACCCTTGTATTTGCCGCAGTCACGGCCTTTATCGGCCCCGTTTTTGACGAAAAAGCCATGGCGGTAAGCCTGGCTCTTGCATTGGCGGGACTTGTCTGCTTTGCATTTTCCGCAAAAAAGAAAAAGCTCCTCATAGTCCTTACCATGGTGTTCTGCGCCGCAACTACGGCTTTTACCCTGGGAAGGTACAGAGAAAACGCCACGGATCCCTTCGTATACCGCAGCGATTTTGACCTGGCAAGGGGGATGAAGGGGGCACCTCTTGACAAACAGTACAGGTCCGATGTGAACAACGCCAACCTACTTACCATGGTGGCGGACAATGCCGGTATGGCGGGTTTTATCTCCACCAGGTCCTCGGGAATAACGGAGTTCGAAGAGCTCTTTGATTATTTTTCAACCAACAACGGTATAGACAAGGACGGATATCCCGCCTTTTCGGAGCTTTTGGGAGGGCGGTATCAGATCCTTTTCGATCCCCGTGACAAAGAGGCGGTCTTTTCGTACGAAAAGGACGGAAGGGGGATCTACGTCTACGATGACGGAGCCTGTCCCATTGGCTTTGCCATGGACAGATATATTTACAAGAGCGACCTTATGAACATAGAGGTGGAAAAGAGAGCCAAGGCCCTTATGGAAGCCGCGGTTGTGCCCGACGGCGCTGACCTTTTGGGTATATCAAGGACCGTTCCCGGAGAGCTCAACCTCGAGGCGGATACCGATGATCTGGCAGAGGAGCTCACAAAAAAGGCCGTTTCGGATTTTTCAAGAAACGGAAAGGGCTTTACGTGTTCTACCGACTACAGTGAGGATACCTGGGTATATTTCAGCGTTCCCTACGACACCGGCTGGGATGCCTTTGTTGACGGGGAGAGGATCGGGATCGTGGATTCCGGAGGCATGATGCTGCTGCCCGTAAAGGCGGGAAACCACCGGATCGAATTTAAATACTGCACGCCATTTTTCAAGCATGGGGTTCTGCTGTGCCTCTTTTCCTGGATATGCTTTGGCGTGATCGGAGTGTGGAGAAAGAAATGAGTACTGTACTTTATCTGGTGCTGCCGTGTTACAACGAGGAGGAATGCCTCAGGGATACGGCGGCAAAGCTTAAGGAAAAATATGCCGCTCTGGAAAAGGCCGGAAAGATAGACGGAGCCAGCAAGATCATGTTCGTCAACGACGGTTCCGCCGACGGCACCGGAAAGATCATAGAGGAGCTTTACAGGTCGGACAGCATGTTCTGCGGGGTGAACCTTTCCACAAACTGCGGACACCAGAACGCTCTTATAGCCGGGCTTATGAGTGCGGTGTCCGATGCGGATGCGGTGATATCCATAGACGCGGATCTCCAGCAGGATATAAACGCCATAGATGAGATGCTCGAAAAATACGAGGCGGGCTGCGATATAGTGTACGGAGTCAGGAACGACAGGAGCAGCGACGGATTCTTTAAAAAGATAACCGCCCTGGGGTTTTACAGGTTCATGCACGCCATGGGCTGCCACACCATCTCGAACCATGCGGATTACAGGCTTATGAGCAAAAGGGCCATAGAGAGCCTTTCGGAGTACGGGGAGGTCAATCTCTTCCTGAGGGGTCTGATCCCCACCATGGGATACAGCTCCGACGTTGTCTATTTTGACGTTAAGGAGAGGCAGGCGGGAGTGTCAAAGTACACTCCGGGAAAGATGCTCCGCTTTGCCATAGACGGCATCACCTCCTTTTCTATAAGACCCATAAGGATGATCACCCTTGCGGGCTTTATAATGTTCATCTTTTCGCTGATATCCGTGATCCAGACCATCTACGAGTACTTTGTGGGAAAGACCCTTCCCGGATTTGCATCCATCTACTGCGCGGTGTGGTTCATCGGCAGTCTTCAGCTCATGGCCATAGGCATAATAGGAGAGTACATAGGCAGGATCTATATGGAGACAAAAAAACGTCCCAGGTATCATATAGAATCCAGACTTTGGAGGCAGTGATATGGAGATATTTCTTCACGCGGACGATTTCGGCGCGAACAGTGAGGTTTCAAACAATATACTGGACTGCGGCGACAAGCTGTATTCCCTCAGCGTCCTTGCCAACGCACCGGGGCTGGCCCACTCTCTGAGGCTGTATAAAAAGAGGGGGTGCAGTGCAAAGCTCTGCCTTCACTTAAACCTTGCCGAGGGTGAATCGCTTGCGGGAAAGAGCATGGCGCCCCTTCTGACGGATGAGAGGGGAATGTTTAAGCTTTCCTTTTTCAGACTGCTCATCATGTCTTACTTTCCGAGGCGCAAGGCACTGAAAAAACAGATAAAAAGGGAGTTTGCCCTCCAGACCGACAGGTTCCTTTCATCCTGTGAGGTGAACGGAATACCCCGTCCCGCCCTTATGAGGATAGATTCACATCAGCACTATCACATGATCCCCCTTGTGCTCGAGGCGGCCCTTGAGGTCATGAGGGAAAAGCACCTGAAGATCGGTTTTATCAGGATCCCGGCGGAGCCCCTCGGACCCTTTATCCGCACGCCGGGGATATGGAAGACCGTAAGGTTTATAAATCTTCTGAAAAACCTGGTGCTCAACGCCCTGGCAAAGCTTGACAGAAAAATTCTGCTCCCGTACCGCGCCCGCACCGCAGTCTTCTTCGGGATCATGCTCAGCGGAGGCATGGACAAGGAGAGGGTGAGCGCCCTTTTGCCTCACTTTAAAGAGGTGGCAAGGAAAAGAGGCCTGCCCCTTGAGATCCTGGCCCATCCCGGCGGCTGTACCTCGGGCTTTCTTGATCCCGCAAACAGCGGCTGTGTAAAGTTTTATTCATCGAAAAACAGGCGTGTGGAAAAATACATGCTGACACATCTTAATCTATGATGATGGCGCCGAATGTGTTATAATATTCCCGGTGTGTTTCTTTTTTACGGGGTATTATAAGGGCGGTTATGAAGGAAAGACGGACTGAGCTTGAAAGAGTAGCTCATATTGTCATACTCATCACATATACTTTTTTCTCACTTATACTGACGGTGGTATCCATTCTCCTGAAATGGGAGGGCTGGGTGCTCCCCGTCATCATTGTGGGGGTGCTGGCCAGCTGGTGGCTTCACCTCTTCGGTATTATCCCCGAGAATCGCAGGGTCTGGGTCTATTCGATCCTTATGATGCAGACCTTTTTTTATTACGGCATACACCGGACCAGTATGTATGACATCGCCGTGGTCATGCTGGTGGTCATCATGATCTTTACCATGACGGCCTCCAGGGCCATGATCATAATGTGCGAGATCACATACATGATCACCATGGGTTACAACATTATCTGTGCCGTGCAGGAGGGCTCGGTATTTGACACCCTTACGGTATGCCGCATCATTCTTCATGTCTCCACCGTTATCGTGGCCGGCTGTCTGGCCGCCGTCGTCATCAAAAAATGGGAGCTCGTATTCGGGAAGACCGACGAGTGGATAGATGGCCTGTTGGGACAGAGCCGTCGTATGGACGAGTTCCTTGCCAATCTTTCACATGAGATCCGCACACCCATTAATGCCGTCACCGGACTTTCCGACGTTATGCTCAAAAGAGAGGAAAACGATGATATCAGGCAGGATCTGATCGTGATCCATAACGCCGGAAAGAGAGTCACCGACCAGATATCCGACGTCCTGGATTACACCGAGATCGACATGGATAAGCTCCGTGTGAACAACGAGAATTACATGATCTCGGGAGTCATTAATGATGTGATCAGCCAGCTTCGCCCCCTCTTTAAACCCGGGGTAGAGCTTGTGGTGGATGTGGACGCTGCCATTCCCACGATGCTTGTGGGAGACACCACAAAGATCAAAAAGATCATCTGGCATCTGGTCCGGAACAGTCTTAAGTTCACCGAGGACGGCGGTATCTACCTCAAGATCAGAGGCATACCCAAAAGCTATGGCATTAATCTCTGCATAGAGGTCAGAGATTCGGGCATCGGCATCGAGCTTGATGAGCAGAGCCGTATCTTTGAAAGCTTTTACCAGGCTGATTCCGGCATTCGCCGAAAGGTAGGAGGCCTTGGTCTGGGACTGCCCATCGTCTATGGATTTACCAAGGCTATGGACGGTTTCCTTTCAGTGGAGAGCATCCCGGGACAGGGCACCAGCGTCAGGGTCAGCATTCCCCAGCATGTGGAGGATACCAGGGACTGCGCCTACATAGAGGACAGGGAAAAGTACTGTATCGCAGCCTTCTGGGATTTTGAGGCCATCAGCAACTACAAGATCCGTGAATTCTACAACCTCATGATCCAGAGCATGGTAAACGGACTTAAGCTCAACGTACACTGGGTAAAGACAAGGGATGATCTGGTGAGGCTTCAGGGCGAGTACACCATCACCCATGTTTTTGTGGGCAGCAGCGAATACGTATCCAACAGGGATTACATGGAGCTACTCTCCGGATACATGACCGTGGCCGTCATAGCCGTGGACGACATAGAGCTTCCCGAGGGCAGCGCCGTAAAGCTTCTGCGCAAGCCCTTCCACATCTTCCCGGTGGCAGACCTGCTCTCGGGAGATTCAACGACCGCTGTCAGACAGGAAGAGGGCGGAGTATTAAGGTGCAGGGGCATCAGAGCCTTTGTTGTGGATGATGAGCCCATGAACCTCTTTGTGGCAAAGGGAATACTCGAGGATTACGGCATGACCGTGGCCACTGCAGCCTCCGGAGAAGAGGCGATAAGGACCTGTCAGGAAAACGAATACGACCTGGTGTTCCTGGATTACATGATGCCAAAGATGGACGGTATCGAGACCATGAAGAGACTCAGGGGAGATGCGGTGAGACAGGGAAAGAACTTCAGCATCATCGCCTTAACCGCCAATACCATAAGCAGCGCAAAATCCATGTTCATATCCGAGGGCTTCGATGCCTTCCTTCCCAAGCCCATAGAGACGGTGGAGCTGGAACGCGTGTTAAAGAAACTCCTGCCCAAGGGAGCCATCACCTACGAAAGGGCTGACCTGAGTCCCCGAAAAAAGCCGGCCGCCGGACAGGAGAATAAGCCTGCCGTATCAAAGGTCACCCTGAGGGATATAAGCGGACTGGATGTGGAAAAGGGCCTGTCCTACTGCAAGAACGACGCAGACTTTTACCATGTGCTTTTGCTGCAGTATGCCTCCGATGCCCCCGCAAAGACTGCGGAGCTTTCGGGCTACGTGATCGCCAGGGACTGGAGAAATTACGAGATAAAGATCCACGCATTAAAGAGCTCTTCACTTATGATAGGTGCCACCGGACTGTCCGAGAGGGCAAGGGAGCTTGAAAATGCGGCAAAGGGCGGCTTTGCGGAAATGATCATAAGCGACCATCAGAACGTGATGGAAGAATACAATATTCTTGCCGAGAACATCATGAGTAAATTCGGCGAGCCTTACAAGGAGGAAGAGGAAAAGGAAGAAGGATATGTAAAAGAACCCGAAGAGGAACCGGATATCCTTGAATTCGAAGGGGGTGAGATGGTAAATGTTTAAGAGATTCAAAGATTATATCATGGACCCCGAAAACGATATAAAGGACAGGGTGTTTCTCCTTATCACCGTCATAGCTATGTCCTCCCTGGCCTTTGCCTTTATTGCCGGTTTTCCCCTTGGGGAATCCATGGTGAATCAGCTTATCCTGGCGGGAGGCTTTCTGTTCTTCCTGATCGTCACCGCCGTGTCCACTAAGAGCGGCAGCATGCGCAGGGGATCCAACCTGATCTCGGTCACGCTCATCTTTGTACTTCTTCCCCTGGTATTTTTTACCGGCGGCGGAGTAGACGGCGGTGCCCCCATCTGGTTTATTTTCTGCGCCATATACATCAGCATGATCTCAACGGGATGGATAAAGACCTTCCTGCTGATCTCCGACGCGCTTGTGGCCACAGCCTGCTACTATATTTCCTACAGGTATCCTTACCTTGTATCCCGCCACGACGAGCTGACGAAGTATCAGGATTCGCTGGTCTCACTTTTCCTCGTGGGCGGTCTTGCATGTATGATGGTGGGCTTTACTCTTGCGACCTACAGAGAGGAGAGCAGGCGCTCCGAGGAGAGAGGAAAAAAGATCGACGAGCTCAACAGAGCCCAGAATCATTTCTTCTCAAACATGAGTCATGAGATCCGTACGCCCATAAACACCATCATCGGACTCAATGAGATGATCCTCCGTGAAGACGTTTCCGATGAGGTTGCGGAGGACGCACGCAATATACAGGCCGCGGGTGCCCTCCTGCTAAATCTGATAAACGATGTTCTGGACATGTCAAAGATCGAATCCGGAGAGATGGACATCACTCCCGCCAGGTATGATTTCGGAAAGCTGATATCCGATGTCACGGCCATAATCGGAGTCCAGGCCCGGAGCAAGGGACTGGAGCTTCGCGTGGACGTAGATCCCCTTGCACCTTCGGATCTTTACGGCGATGAGGTCCGCATCAAACAGATCCTCATAAATCTGATGACAAACTCTGTGAAGTACACTCCCGAGGGCAATGTTACCCTGTCCGTTCAGTGCGAGCAGAAGGAAGATGATATGGTAATGCTGATCTGCTCCGTCAGCGACACCGGCGTGGGTATCAAGAGAGAGAGCCTGCCCCATCTTTTCTCCGCCTTCAAGAGAGTTGACGAGGAAAAGAACCGTTACATCGAGGGAACGGGTCTGGGACTTTCCATAGTAAAGCAGCTGGTGGATCTCATGGGAGGCAAGATCTCCGTAAACAGCGTTTACACCA
>JAFYEL010000069.1 GCA_017544285.1 Lachnospiraceae bacterium
CAAGGGATTTTTTATCAACTCCCTTTTCCACTATCTCCTCAAGAGTCTCTCTCACCATGGAGACAAACCTCTCCTTTTCGGAGGCGTTGGTGTTCTTTATCATTATGGAGAAGTAAGGCTGCAGTACCCCGTTCTCGTAGGAGCTCATGACATCCGAACAGATGCCCGAGCGCAGAAGCTTTTCCTTAAGAGGAGCTCCCGGTGCCGACAAAAGCACATAATCCACTATCTGGAAGGCCAGGTAGAGCTCGCGGTTTAAGACGGTATCCACCACCCAGGAGCACTCTATGTAGGTATTATCCTGAGTCTCCTCCTCTTCGGTGATGCCGTACTCTATCTCTTTTTCAGCCGGTGTATCCAGGGGCTTTTGAAGCCTTG
Source organism: Lachnospiraceae bacterium (assembly GCA_017544285.1). Classification (GTDB taxonomy): domain Bacteria; phylum Bacillota; class Clostridia; order Lachnospirales; family Lachnospiraceae; genus UBA1753. The sequence goes on from JAFYEL010000069.1 coordinate 379, forward strand.
GTGCGGAGTCCACCTCTATGGTCTCGTAGTTCCTGAGATACTCACTGTCCAGCCACTCCAGACGCTCCTGCATATCGCAGTTTCCGTAGATATAGATATAGCTGTTGGAGGGGTGATAATACTTTCTGTGGAAATCCAGAAAGGCCTCGTAGGTAAGCTCCGGAATGTGGTCCGGATCTCCGCCGGCCTCACGGGCATAGGCCGTGTCGGGATAAAGGACCTCGAACATCTTGCGGTCTATGGTATCCTCCGGTGAGGAAAAGGCACCCTTCATCTCGTTGTAGACAACGCCGTTTATCTCCACTTCTCCCTCAGGGTCGGAAAGCTCATAATGCCAGCCCTCCTGGCAGAAAATCTCTTCCCTGGTGTAGATATTGGGAGCAAAGACCGCATCCATATACACGTGCATAAGGTTCTTGAAGTCCCTGTCGTTGCAGCTTGCCACGGGATATACGGTCTTGTCCGGATAGGTCATGGCGTTGAGGAAGGTGTTCAGCGAACCCTTTGCCAGCTCTATGAAGGGATCCTTTGCGGGAAAAAGCTTGGAGCCGCAGAGCACCGAATGCTCCATGATATGGGGAACTCCGGTGGAATCCGGCGGCGGCGTCCTGAAGCCTATGTAAAATACCTTGTTTTCGTCATCATTCTCAAGGAGGAAGACCCTGGCGCCGGATCTTTTGTGGCGCAGCAGATAGCCGTTGCTGTAAAGTTCTTCAACCTTTCTTTCTTCTATGAGATCGTATTTGTCTGATATTTTCATGTCTTACTCCACGTGTGTATGGGTATAAAGATGATCCTCGCAGTATTCAAAGCTGCCCCTGCATTTCGAGCAGTATCTGAACTGCATCTTCGGAGCGTCCTTTTCGGTGATGCCGCAGATAACGCATCTGTGGACGGGCTCGGTTCCGCCCCCTCCGCGGAGCACGGTAAAGTCTCCTCTGTCCGCCGTCTTTTTGCGCACGACGGATTCGAAGGGATTGGGATTCCTGCGCCTGGCTGCGCTGTTTTTCCGCCCCGAGATATAAAAGATGATAAAGTTCAGGAAGGAAACTATCAGCACCAGCTTTTCCACTATGTTGGTGAAAATGAACTGGATAATGATGAGGGCGATGTCAAAATATGCAAGCCATTTCATCTTCAGGGGAATGATGAAATAGAGCCTGACCATCATGTCGGGTACCGTCATGGAAAAGGCCAGTATAACCGAAAGCATAATGTAATAGGTGGTGACGTAATGCCCCAGTGCGGCCGACAGCTCCATAGGTCCCGGATAGTGCTTTGTGTACAGTCCGAAGCCGTTTGTAACCTGGGCCAGACCGTAAATAGCAAAGGTGCCGACCACCACAAAGACAATGCCGGAGATCACGTAGAGGTTGAACCTGAAGTTGCCCCAGATACGCTCCAGCATCCTGCCGAGCAGATATATGAAGTAAAGATTTATGAAGGTAAAGATCCCGAATTCATAAGGCGGCTTTAACAGCCAAAGGAACAGGCGCCACACCTGTCCCTTAAGGATCATATAGGGGTCAAGCCCCAGAAATTCAAGTCCGCTGTGGGTTATCCCCTGGATCAGGAAGCCCAGCACATATACCCCCACCATGATAAGCGACAGGTTGGGGATGGCGTATCTGCCGAACTTCCGCTCTAATTTGTTTAACATTATTTCTTAACCTTGATCTTACAGTATGCCGTCACTCCGTTTGCCGTGGCCTTAACTCTGGTCTCGCCCTCCTTCAGTGCCGTGAAGCTGCACTGTGACTTTCCGCCATAGGTGGTCTGCTCCATGTCTGCCTTGCCGCTGTTGGGGGATACGGCCACGATCTCGGGATCCTCGCTCTCCCACTTGACGGCCTTGGTGGGATCGGCACCCTCTATGGTGGCTTCAAGAGTTATCATCTTGTCGGTATCGCTTCCCTCAAGGAACAGCGTTACATCAGCATAATTCAGTTCCGTGTAATTGTCAATGACATTGACGGTGCAGTAAGCGGTGTCGCCGTTGCAGGTTGCGGATACTTCTGCGGTTCCGCCGCCCTTTGCGGTCACCAGTCCGTCCTTTGATACCTTGAGTATATTGGTGGCGGCGCTTTTCCAGGTCACCTTGTCCTTCCGGCCCACTACCCTGGCCCTGAGCTGATAGGTGGAGCGGTCACCTGTTCTGTTCATAAGGATCTCCGCCTTTTCCTCATTGGAATCACCGGACTCTCCTCCGTAGATCTTTATGGTGGACTCGGTCACCCTGACATTGCACCTGGCCTCGACGCCGTTGCAGAAGGCGCTGATGACTGCGGTTCCGGGAGCGATTGCGGTTACCAGTCCCTTTGTATTAACGCTTGCGATCTCCGGCTTGTCGGAGGCCCAGGTCACATCCTTCTTCATGCCCTTTGTCCTGGCCTTAAGCTGGAAGGTCTCGGTCTGGGTCTGCCCTGTGTAGAGCATTACGGAGTTAGCGTTCAATGTTACGCCCGTGGGCTTTACAATGACCCTGCACCTTGACTTGATGCCGTTGCAGATGGCGGTGACATAGGCCTTGCCGGGGCCCACGGCCCTGACTACGGCACTGTCGTTGTCCCCCTCTACGGTCGCGACACGGCTGTTGGAGGTGGTCCAGGTGACGTCCTCGTAGGCGCCCGAATGAGTGACATGCAGCAGGCGGCTAAGGTTCTCCTCATCGCCGGTGCTGTTCATCACCAGCTTTTTCACATCAAGCTTGGTGACGGGCTTAAATACCGTAACCTCGACCTCTGCCTCAACATAGGTCTCGCCCTTGCCGGCGTAGGCAACCACGGTGCCCACTCCGGGCCTCTTGCCTCTGACCACGCCCTTCTTGTTGATGGCTACTATCCTCTTGTTGTTGGACTTGTAGTAGAGCTTTCTCACGGGATCCGACACGGCGTTGAGGGCCGCCCTGCGGTTGCTTCCCTTACAGTTGAGGATGATGCTCTTTGGAAGGGTCACGCCGTTCACGGTCTGGAGATTGTCGTCCTTTTCGTTAGCCGGATTCACCTCGATCCCCGCATCCTTTACATTTACGACGCAGTAATCGAAGGCCCCGGTCTGCTTGTTGATGGCAAAGACCTTAGTGGAGCCAAGCTTTGAACCATGTACCAGGCAGGTGCTCTTGTTTTGAGTGTCATATTCCTGATTCGTCAGATAACAGATGGCAGGATCCATCACATACCACCTTACGGAATAGTCCATGAGCTGGTCCATTGAGGTGACCACCGCGGTGAGCATGGGAGTTTCGTCTCCCACGTTGTAGGTGTCCACCACCGATTCTTTAATATCCACAAGAGCCGTGGGCATGCTTTCGGCCCCAACGAAGGTGGGAACATCGTAACCCATGGATCTCATGTACTTCAGGTAGTTTTCAACGTCCGAACCGTAGATACCGTATACATAGGTTTCGCTGCCGTAGTTGTAGAAGGGACCCTGTCCGTTGTTGTGATTGTAATTGCCGTATACATCTTTGAAAATCACGTGCTCAGGCACATAGATCGTGGACAAAAGTCCTGCGCTCTGTCCCGGAGTCCACTGAAAGGCTTTGTTGCCCAGAGTGTGGAGGTTGGGAGGAAGGTTCACGGCGATGAAGCCGGTATTGGCAAAGGCCTCTGCCTGTATCTCCATCAGCTCAAGAAGATCCTCAAAATTCAGAATGATAAGGTTGGGGCAGTTCTTAAAGGCATACTTGCCTATGGACTGGACCTTGTCGGGAAGGGCTACCTCTTCAAGCAAGTCGCAGCCGTAGAACATGTAATCACTGATATAGAGCAGGCTGCTCTGATCCGAAAGATCTATTTCTACCAGGGAATCGCAATCCTCAAAGACCCTGACTCCCGCACCGATGACCACGCTGTTGTCAAACTTGACTTCCTTCAGGCTCCCGCATCTTCTGAAGACCGAATCACCGAAGGACACATCCTCCATGTTCCTTATGGTGACGGATGTAAGGTTCGGATTGGTCATGAAAGCTCTGTCGCCTATAGCCAGAGCCCCGGCGGTCTCGTTGTTTTTATTGCAGCTTATCTCAAGGGAGCGGAGCTTTGAGGGACCGTTTTTTCCGTCCACCCTGAAAAAGGCTTCTTCACCTATTTTCGTCAGCTTGTCTCCCTGTATGCTTATGGTCTCGATATCGTTGCAGTCATAAAACGCACCCTCGCCTATCTCTACTATGGTGTCGGGAAGCTTCAGCGCCGCTATATCCGTGAATGCGAAGGCATATTTCCCGATGCGCTGTATGCCCAGGCCTCCACCTGAAGTCATAAATTCAACGGAGGCTATACCGCCGGAGCCCTCGAAGGCGTAATCGGCAATATTTGTTACGGATTTAGGGAAGATGATGCCTGAAAGGTAGGGGCACTTCTTCACATAGAGTACCTCGGTGCAGCCGTCGGCCACCCTGTAGGAAACGGGGGAAGTATCATCCTCTGCCATCTCCCTGCGGCCGTAGGGATAGAACACCAGGGTGACGGGAGCTCCATCACTTCCCTCGTTGGGATCCCAGCGGTAGAGCACGCCGTTGTCCGACCAGTATCTGATGCTGTTTTTCTGCATATCCTCCATGGGAAGGATGTTGACCTTTACAAGGGAGGTGCAGCCCTCAAAGGACATGTGCTCGTCGCTCTTATCCTTTAGTTTGTTGTAGCCTATCTCCTGAATGGAGTTGTAGATGTTTACCACCTTCAGGTTCTTTGCTCCCCAGAAGGCAAACTCCGGAAGTATGCTGATACCCATGAGGGTGGTATATTCCGTGGCTTCATTTCCGACGGGATAGTACAGCAGCTCCGAAGGCTCGTACTGCTGTGTTTTTTTGTTGTAGACCAGCTTGTAGAGCACGCCGTCAACGGTGCCAAGATTAAAGTTTCCGGGCTCAACGTAGATGTTTGCAAGACTTACGGCGTTGATATTCCGGTCATCGTCGATGTCCTCCCTGTTCTTTACCACATAGAAGGCATCATCCGCCACGTCCTTCATGTCATGGAGCATGTAAACCGACTCTATCCCGGGATTGGCCAGGGCCCCCGAATTGATACCGGTGACGGTGTAGAGAACGCCGTTTTTCATGAAGTAGTTGGGGATGACCACATGGGTCACGGTGCTGTTTGCCGGCGGA
>JAFYEL010000070.1 GCA_017544285.1 Lachnospiraceae bacterium
AGAGGACTGAAAATCCTCGTGTCACTGGTTCGATTCCGGTTCTGGGCACTAAGAAATACTTCAAATACCGATTAAGGTGTTTGAAGTTTTTTTTCCCCTTTTTACGTATTTTATATAATACCTATGGTTTTATCTAAGCATCCGGCCTCCTTTCGGGAGGTACAGATATAATGAGAAATATAATGAAGGTAATAAAAGATATAAGATGACTGTAAAAGTGAAATGAATTTTCTTGTTATTCTTCGCGATAATGTGGTAAAATATCAGAGATAATGTTATCCACAGGAGTGAAAGTATGTATCTATCATTATTGGGGGAAACACAAAAAGAAAGATTCATGGATCTGGCATACCTGCTCTCATCCGTTGACAATGATTTTTCCGACGAAGAAAAAATGGTAATGGCAAGTTACCTTAACGAGCTTGGTATCTCTTATGATTACGAGGCAAACGCGAAATCCGCCGAGGAAGTCATAGCCCAGCTTAACGCATCATGTGATGAGGGCGAGAAAAAGGTTATAGTATTCGAGCTGGTGAGCCTGGCCATGTCAGACGAAAATTTTGACAACAACGAAAGGGCATTTATCGGAAAGCTTTGCGAAAGCTTCGGATTTGCCACCAGCTTCTGCTCGCAGTGTGAGGAAGCCCTCAGGGCCTTCCTTGAAGCTCAGGACAGATTAAGTGCACTGATCCTGTATTGATCCTCATATTGCGGCGTCGGTAACAGACACAGACGAAAAAGCATCCGTGCAGACCGGCATGGGTGCTTTTTATCGAATTGACCACCGAAAGGAATTGTATGAAGGTAGTGATCTTAGCGGGAGGCTACGGCACCCGTATCAGTGAGGAAAGCCATTTAAGGCCCAAGCCCATGATAGAGATAGGCGAAAAGCCCATACTCTGGCACATAATGAAGGAGTATTCACACTACGGCTTTAACGAATTCATCATCTGCTGCGGATACAAGCAGCACATGATCAAGGAATGGTTCGCAGATTATTATCTCTACAACTGCGATGTCACCTTTGATTTCACAGATAACAACCACATGAGCGTTCACAACAATGTCACCGAGCCCTGGAAGGTCACTCTGGTGGATACGGGGCTGAACACCATGACCGGCGGCCGTATAAAGCGCATTCAGAAATACACCGAAGGAGAGGCCTTCTGTCTTACCTATGGTGATGCGGTCTCCGATGTACAGCTTGATAAGGTTCTGGAATTCCACAAGAAAAGCTCAAGGATAGCCACTATCACTGCAATCACGGTGGACCAGAGATTCGGAGTTCTGGATATTCACGGCGACGGTTCGGTCCGCTCCTTCAGAGAAAAGAGTGAGGGGGACGGAGCTTGCGTAAACGGCGGATACATGGTGATGGAGCCTCAGGTCTTTGACTATATTGAGGGTGACGATACTATCTTTGAAAAGGGTCCGCTGGTGAGACTCGCGGAGGAAAACCAGCTGGGAGCCTACCAGCACGAAGGATTCTGGCAGTGCATGGATACAGCCAGGGAGCTGAAAAAGCTTGAAGAATTATGGCAGACGGGGAATGCTCCGTGGAAGGTCTGGTAATCAATGAAGATTAAAGACAGATCTAAAAACAGCACTCAGGCAAAAGCGAAACAAACAGCGGCCGGAAAGGCCGCAAACCTGTATCTGATGCTCATGCTGGGCATCTTTCCGCTTTTTTACCGTAACAATTACATAAACATGATGGAGTCCAAGTGGCTGTTCTTCATGGTGACCACGCTGATCGCCTTCGTGGCGGTGACAGCCCTTTGGATTGCCGGCATCATGAAGAATAAACCCGCAGGATTCCCGAAGCTCTACGCTCCGGACATTGCGCTTCTGGTATTTGGGGCAGGGGTTCTGGTGTCCTGGTTTGGCACCATAAGCATCGACTATTTCAAAGAGGCGTGGGACGGCTCCCAGGGAAAGATGGCGGGAGTTTTTCTGTATCTGATCCTTATCCTGGCCTATTTCATCGTATCGAGATTTGCCGGGTTTAACAAGGTGATACTCCATGTTTACCTCTGGGCCAACTTCCTGGTATTCTCACTTGCGATACTGAACCACTTCATGGTGGATCCCCTCGGCATGTACAAAAACCTTATGCCGGACCAGTACTGGATGTTCTGTTCCACCATGGGAAACATCAATGTGCTTTCCGGTTACCTCTGTGTGTTCGTTCCCGTAACCATCGCCTGCTTCATACAGGCAAAGAGCAGCGACGAGACCCTTCTCTTCGGATCCGTAATGACTGTCAGCTTTATGGGAGTGGTTGCGGCGAATGCGGACGCGGGCATACTTGGAGTGGCAGCGGGTTTTTTATTCCTGATGTGGTTTTCCTTTGAGTCCATGGAAAAGCTGGCCAGATTTTTCACGGCCCTTGCACTTTTCTTCGGAAGCTCTCTGATCATTGGCTCCATGGATGACAGCTTTGCGGATACCGTAAAGGAACCCCTCGAAACGGTTCCCGCCTTTGTTTCAAAGTCGATATTTAACAGGATCGCCCTTGCGGTATTTGTTGTGCTTGCGGTATGCTGCTTCAGATTTGCCAAAAGAAAATGGGATGAGACTGTACTGAAAAAGATGCGCAACCTCTTCTTCGGAGTGATAGGAGCGGTGGCAGCAGCGGCCATTTTGGCATTCATCTACTTTTCGGCCGTCAATACCACTACGGATCTGGGACGCTGGGATACCTATCTCAGATTTTCCGATCTGTGGGGCTCCTCCAGAGGCTTTACCTGGAGGCGTACCCTCATGATGTATTTTGATAACTACACGCCCTTCCAGAAGATCTTCGGCTTCGGCCCGGATCTTATGATAGTGCCCTATCACACCTATTTTCATGAAGCCATAATGGAAAAGATGGGAGCCTATCTGGCGGATGCCCACAGCGAAACCTTGCAGCATCTGGGCAGCCTTGGAATAGTGGGGATGGTGAGCTACCATGCATTCGAGCTGGCCGCCCAGGTGAGATTTGTAAAAAATAAAAAAGCGGATGCTTTTGTGATAGCAATATCCGCAGGTGTTGTGGGCTATATGATGCAGGGACTCTTCTGTTCGCCCCAGACCATCTCGACTCCCAGCCTGTTTTTGATGGCAGGTCTGGGTGAGGCACTCATACGTCAGGAGTCCTGATCAAGGGTGCGGTCAAGCATCCTCAGAATGGGTTCCTTGCTGAGGGAATTGATGCTTTCGGCACTTTCTTTCAGCTTTTTGACACCGGCACGGTTTCCGGCTTCCATGTAAAGACGGGCCAGAAGCTCATAGTTCAGCCTTACATCGGTGCCTACGGATATGCCGTATTCCAGAATCTTGAGGGCGTCATCCCTGAGCTGCTGCGATTGCTGACCGGTTATGTTTCCGGCTTCGGATGCACCCGAGTCCGTTGAGATATTCTCGAGATTGCCGGCAGAGTGGATCAGATATTTTTCCGCAAGCCGTGCAAGGGAACGCACCAGTATGGTGTAATTCCCGTCGTATTCTGTGAGCTTTGTGATATTCGGTGCACCGTACTCAAGCTTGAGGTCGGTGTTTGATTTGCCGGTACAGTTGAGGATACGCTTTCCGGAAAGGGAGGAAAGCTCTGCCAGATATTCGTTTACACGCTCGTCACCCAGCTCGGTATGAGCGGGAATGGAAGAGGGATCAAACTGAATGTAGGGAAGAGAGTCGATGTTCTTTTTCCTGACGGAATTGGCTGCCAGCTCCCGGTCCCAGAAGCTTTTTTTCAACTCATCTTCTTTCCGTTCGTTGCGCTTCATCTGTACGGAAAGGATGATTATAAATAACAAAAAGGATGTTAAAAAAGGTAAACGCATAATTTATCCAAAGAAAGGTTGTCAGTTATGTTTAAATGGTTTGCAGGCAAAAACAGAAGAGTGCTGAGCACTGTGATAATCGTGATACTCGTTCTTGCGATGGTGGTTCCGATCTGCGTATCTCTGATAAGCGGACTTTAAACAGTGTATCACAATTCTTTAAATCTTTGAAGATATGAAAAGAAAACAGGGGCTCTTTGCCGCTGTGCTCCTGCTTATCCTTATGCTGCCGGTAACGGTTTATGCAAAGGACGACGGAAAGATCCACGAGGGCATATACGTGGATGACATGTCCATCTCGGGGATGAGCGGACAGCAGGCAAAGGCCATGATAGAGAATTACATAGATGAGCTCTCTTCCAAAAACGTGGAGCTTGAGGCTGTGGGCGGAAACAAGGTTTGGGTCACTGCCGGGGAACTGGGCATACGCTGGAAAAACCCGGAGATCATAGACGAAGCCGTGAGCCTGGGACGGACGGGCAATATAGTCCGCCGTTTCAAGGAGCTTAAAGATCTGGAAAAGGAAGGCAAAAAATATGAGCTTGAGCTTGGCTTTGACCGAAAGGATATTAAATCCGTCATCGAAGAGAAATGTGCCGTCTACGACATAAAGCCCGCGGACGCATCCCTTAAAAGAGAGGGCGGAAAGTTTATCGTAAGCGAGGGACAGAGCGGAGAGACGGTGGATACGGACGCATCCGTATCCCTTGTTAAAACCTACATGGAAAAGCTCTGGAACAGAGACGATGAGGGCAATGTAAAACTCATGGTGGTTTCGAAGGAGCCGGAACACAGCGCGGTTGAACTTGCACAGGTAAGGGATGTGCTGGGAACCTACACTACAAGCTTTTCATCCTCGGGATCCGGAAGATCCGCAAATGTCAGGAACGGATGCTCCCATGTGAACGGAAGGATCCTTTTCCCGGGAGAGCAGCTTTCCATCTATGACTGCGTGTCTCCCTTTACCGAGGAAAACGGATACTATCTGGCGGGATCCTACAACAACGGACTGGTGGTAGAGACATTGGGCGGAGGTATCTGCCAGGTTTCATCCACTCTTTACAACGCGGTGATAAGGGCAGAACTTCGGGTGGACGAAAGATCGAACCACTCCATGGTGGTGTCCTATGTTGATCTCTCGGCGGATGCGGCCATTTCCGGCACATCCAAGGATTTCAAGTTTACCAACACCACGGAATACCCTATTTACATAGCGGGTTCCACCGATGATAACAAAAACATAACCTTTACCATCTACGGAAGAGAGACCCGTGAGGAGGGCAGGACCCTTTCCTTTGAGACCGAGACCATATCGGAGACCCAGCCCGAGGGGGATAAGATAATAGCTGATCCCTCACAGCCGGTGGGTTATATCGTGAGCCAGTCGGCCCACACGGGATACAGCGCAAATTACTGGAAGATAGTTAAAGTAAACGGTGAAGAGGTAGAGCGGGTTAAGCTTAACTCCAGCTATTATCAGGCCGTTCCCAGAACCGTGACCTTCGGAGTGGCGGGGGATGCCTCAGGCCTTATGAGCGCCGCCATAGCCACGGGTTCCGTGGAGCACTGCAGGAATGTGGCCGAGGGACTGGTGAATGCAGCAAACGCCGCGAGCATAGCAGCGGCCGAGGCTCAGGCCCAGAATGCGGCCGAGGAAGCCGTAGACTGACAATGGAAAAAATCCTTAAGATCGGAAAGCTGGGAGAAAACAGCCTGAAAAGGTCGGTGCTCAAACAGCTTCATAAAAGAAGAGCGGAAGTGGTGGTGGGAGCCGCCGTGGGTGAAGATTGTGCCGCGGTCAAACTTGAGGAAGGTGACCTGGCGGTTCTTTCCACGGATCCCATAACCGGAGCGCTGAGTGATATAGGACTGCTGGCGGTGCACATCACCGCAAACGATCTGGCCTGTTCGGGTGCCGAGGCCATTGGCCTTATGGTCACCCTTCTGATGCCGGAGGGGAGTCTTGAGAGCCATGTCAGATCCATCATGAGACAGATTGATGATGAATGTGGTAAAATAGGCGTTGAGGTCATAGGCGGTCACACCGAAGTGACCGATGCGGTGACCAGACCTCTGGTAAGTGTGACCGGTGTGGGAAGGGTCAGAAAAGACGGATTCATTTCCTCGGGCGGGGCCGAGGCAGGTCAGAGCATAGTGATGACCAAGTGGGCAGGCCTGGAGGGCAGCGCCATACTGGCGGCGGACCAAAGGGAGGAGCTTCAAAAAAGACTTCCGGATGCGCTGATAGACAGGGCAGCGGGTTTTTCCCAATACCTCTCGGTGGTGCCGGAGAGCAGGATCGCCCGGGATTTCGGGGTCGGCGCGATGCACGATGTGACCGAGGGCGGTATCTTCGGAGCGCTGTGGGAGCTGGCCGAAGCCTCACACAAGGGACTTGAGGTCTTCCTTCGGGACATTCCCATCCGTCAGGAGACGGTTGAGATCTGCAATCATTTGGATATTAATCCCTACATGCTGGTATCCGGCGGAGCGCTGCTGATGACGGCGGATGACGGAGAGGGGCTGACAGAGGCCCTGATGCAGGCGGGGATAAATGCAGCGGTCATAGGTCATATAACAGAGGGCAATGACCGTATAATAAAATACAAGGACGAAGTCAGATACCTGGACAGACCGGGTGCTGATGAGCTTTACAGAGCCGGAAAGATTGGAGGATAACATGAACGACACAAGATTAAAGATTCTCACCTTTATAGAAAAGAACAGCAGGGTGGATATCAAGGAACTGGCGGTAGTGCTTGGAGTTGATGAGGCCGCGGTGATAAAGGAACTGAATGATATGGAGAGTGAGGGTATCATCTGCGGATACCACACCATAATCGACTGGGACAAGACCGCCACGGAAAAGGTTACGGCCATGATAGAGGTGAGGGTGACGCCTCAGAGAGGCAAGGGCTTCGATGACATCGCCGAGAGGATCTACAAATATCCCGAGGTCACTTCCGTATACCTTATCTCCGGAGGCTTTGACCTCATGGTAATGCTGGAGGGAAAGACCCTTAAAGAGGTTGCAACCTTCGTGACCGAGAAGCTTTCCACCCTTGAGACAGTTATCAGCACCCAGACCAATTTCGTGCTCAAAAAGTACAAGGATCACGGAACCATACTCACCAAGCAGTATGAGGACCAGAGGATTGTAGTATCCCCCTGATATTCCGGGGCATTGAACTGAAATCCCGACGATCATTGGCAGTAATTGAAAGGAAAAAACATGAGGAATCCCATAGCAAAACAGGTTGAGGAAATGAAACCCTCAGGCATCCGCAAATTCTTTGACATAGTGAGCGAGATGGAGGATGCCATCTCCCTCGGAGTGGGCGAGCCGGATTTCGACACTCCCTGGCATATAAGGGATGAGGGCATATATTCACTGGAAAAGGGCCGTACATTCTACACATCCAATTCCGGTCTGATGGATCTGAGAAAAGAGATCTGCAACTATTTGGACAGGCGCTTTGACGTAAAGTATAATCCGGCCAAAGAAGTGCTGGTCACGGTGGGCGGATCCGAGGCTATAGACGTGGGACTGAGGGCAGTGATAAATCCCGGAGAGGGTGACGAGGTACTGATACCCCAGCCCTCATACGTATCCTATGAGCCCTGCGCCGTTCTTGCCGGCGCAAAGCCGGTTATCATCAATCTGAAAAACGAGAACGAATTCAGGCTCACTCCCGGGGAGCTGCTTGAGGCCATTACGGACAAGACCAGGATACTGATCCTGCCCTTCCCCAACAACCCTACCGGAGCCATCATGGAGAAAAAGGATCTGGAGGAGATTGCGAAGATCTGCATCGAAAAGGATATCCTGGTAATGTCCGATGAGATCTACGCCGAGCTTTCCTACAACGGGGATCATGTTTCCATAGCCTCCCTTCCAGGCATGAAGGAGAGGACAATCCTGATCAACGGATTTTCAAAGAGCTACGCAATGACGGGCTGGAGACTCGGCTATGCCTGCGGAGACGAAAGGATCATCTCGCAGATGATGAAGATCCACCAGTACGCCATCATGTGTGCTCCCACCACCAGCCAGTACGCTGCGGTGGAGGCTCTTAAGAACGGTGACAGGGATGTGGACATGATGCGTGAGGCCTACAACCAGAGAAGGCGTTTCCTCATGAACGCATTTAAGGAAATGGGACTTCCCTGTTTTGAACCCTACGGTGCATTTTATGTTTTCCCCTGCATCGCAAAATTCGGCATGAGCTCGGAAGAGTTTGCCACCAGATTCCTTAAAGAGGAAAAAGTGGCTGTGGTTCCGGGCACGGCCTTCGGAGACTGCGGAGAGGGATTCATCCGTATCTCCTACGCATATTCCATTGAAAAGCTGAAGCTTGCCATGGGAAAAATGAAAGAGTTTATCGACAGATTATAGGAAAAAGATATGGCAGAAAAGAAAAAGATATTAATAGTGGATGACGACGAAAACATCGCCGAGATCATCTCTCTTTACATGACCAAGGAGTGCTTTGACACCAAAGTCGTATCCGATGGTGACAGCGCACTCACGGCTTTTGACGAGTATGAGCCCGACCTTGTACTGCTGGATCTGATGATGCCCGGAAAGGACGGATATCAGGTCTGCAGGGAACTTCGGGCAAAATCGCAGAAGCCTGTCATCATGCTTTCGGCAAAGGGTGAGGTCTTCGACAAGGTCCTGGGCTTTGAGCTGGGAGCCGACGATTACATCGAAAAGCCCTTTGATTCAAAGGAACTGGTGGCAAGAGTCAAGGCCGTGCTCCGCAGATATACCGTGGGCATGGGCGGACAGACGGAGACTGCTCCCGAGAGCGAAGTGAGCGCCGATATGGAAAAGGTGGAATACCCGGATCTTATCGTGAACCTCACAAACTATTCCGTCACCTATTTCGGAAACAGACTGGACATACCCCCGAAGGAGATAGAGCTTCTCTATTTCCTGGCCAGCGCCCCCAACAGAGTTTTCACCAGAGAACAGCTCCTGGATCACATCTGGGGTTATGAGTACGTGGGCGGCACAAGGACTGTTGACGTGCATATCAAGAGGCTGCGCGAAAAGATAAAGGATCACGAGCAGTGGAGGATAGGCACGGTCTGGGGTATCGGATATAAATTTGAGACCGGAGCCAAGCCGGAATAAATTCTTTTGACTATGAACAAAAAGGCCATCAATATTCTCGAGTTTGATAAGATCAGGGTCAGGCTGGCCGAGAACGCCGGAAGCGCCGCAGCCAAAAGACGCTGCGAAGCTCTTGTGCCCATGACGGATCAGACGGAGATCGAAGCAGCCCAGGGACAGACCGGAGACGCTCTGTCCAGACTTTTTTCATCGGGAAATATATCCTTTTCGGGGCTTAAGGACATTACTCCTCTCCTGAAAAGGCTCGAGTCCGGAGGCATACTGAACGCCCCGGAGCTTTTGGCCCTCTCCTCCGTTATGAGCATTGCCGAAAGGGCAAAAAAGTATTCGGAAGAGGTAGAGGAGGATTCCCTGTCCGCTTTTTTTGAGGCCCTTTCGCCCCTGACTCTCCAGAAGGAAGAGATACGCCGCTGCATACTCTCGGAGGACGAGATAGCCGATGATGCATCCCCCGCTATCAGAGATGTGAGGCGCAGGATAAAGACCGCGGGAGACCGGATACATGAACAGCTTCAGAAGCTGGTGAACGGATCACTGCGGACTTATCTTCAGGAGGCGGTGGTGACCATGAGAGGCGAGAGATACTGTGTCCCGGTTAAAGCCGAGTACAAGAGCCAGGTACCGGGCATGATCCACGACCAGTCATCCAGCGGCTCCACCTATTTCATCGAGCCCGCCTCGGTGGTGAGCCTGAACAACGATCTTAAAGAGCTTTTCATTAAGGAGGAGCAGGAAATAGAAAAGGTACTTGCATCTCTTTCCGCGGACTGTTCCGAAAAGCTCGACGAACTGTATACGGACAATTCCATGCTGGCAGAGCTGGATTTCATCTTTGCCAAGGCCAAGCTGGCCATGGATATGAATGCCACCAGACCGGTTTACGGTGAGGAGAGGATCATCCATTTAAGAAAGGCAAGACATCCTCTTCTGGATAAGAAACGTGTTGTACCCGTGGACATTTCACTGGGCGGGGATTACTCTCTGCTGGTGGTCACCGGTCCCAATACCGGCGGCAAAACCGTATCACTTAAAACCTGCGGCCTGATCGCGGCCATGGGCCAGGCGGGGCTTCACATTCCCTGCGGTGACAGGTCACAGCTTGCGGTATTCGACGACATATATGCGGACATCGGCGATGAGCAGTCGATAGAGCAGTCTCTTTCGACATTCTCATCCCATATGAAAAACATAATATACATACTGAAGCACGCCGATGAGAACTCACTTTGTCTTTTCGACGAGCTCTGTGCGGGAACGGACCCCACGGAGGGTGCCGCCCTTGCCATCGCCATTCTCAGGAATATTCACAGAAGAGGGGCCATGTGCATGGCCACCACTCACTATTCCGAACTCAAGCTTTTTGCCCTGAGCGAACCCGGGGTGGTTAACGGCTCCTGCGAGTTTGACGTAAAGACTTTAAGTCCCACCTACAGGCTTCTCATCGGAGTTCCCGGAAAGAGCAACGCCTTTGCGATCTCAGGCAAGCTGGGACTGGATGCCGGTATAATCGAGGATGCAAAAAAGAATCTCAGCGAGAGCGACAAGAGCTTCGAGGATATTCTTGCAGCCCTTGAGGCCAACAGGCTTTCCCTTGAAAAGGAGAGGGAAAGGGTTGAGGAGATGAAGCGCCAGGCCCAGTCATTCAAGGACAAGAGCCGGGTGAACTCCGAAAAGCTTGAAGACAGCACCTCCCGCATTTTGGAGGAGGCAAAGGAGGAGGCCAGGCGCATCCTGCAGGAGGCAAAGGCCACAGCCGACGAGACCATCAGGAACTTCCAGAAATACGGCAGCATAGATCAGATTCGCGAGATGGAAAAGGACAGGGAGCGGATCCGCAGCTCCATGAAAAAGGTTTCCGGTTCCGAGGTCCGGGAAAAGATATATGTGGACGATGCAGCCGGAAGGGTGGACCCCAAAAGGCTGAAAAAGGGAGACTCGGTGAGGGTCATCCCCATGAACGTCAACGGCACGGTGAGCACTCTTCCCGACGAGAGGGGAAATCTTTTTGTGCAGTGCGGTATACTCAGATCCCAGGTTAATGTAAAGGATCTTGCATACACCGCCGAGGAGGCAAAGCAGAAAAAGACCGGACAGCGCGGAGGCTCGGGCATGAGCGGCATAAAGATGAACAAGGCCGCCAATGTCTCGGGCGAGATCAAACTGATTGGCATGACCGTGGACGAGGCACTGGCGGCATTGGACAAATACCTTGATGACGCCTACCTCTCGGGGATCGAGCAGGTGAGGATAGTGCACGGAAAGGGTACGGGAGCATTGCGAAAGGCGGTGCAGCAGCACCTAAGGCACATAAAATACGTGAAGAGCTTCAGGACCGCAGAGTACGGCGAGGGTGACGCGGGAGTTACCATAGCCGGATTTAAGTGATATGAATTCAAAGAGATCCATATACAACAAGCTTATCACTGTGTATATACTGTTTGGGATACTCTCCTTTTTAACGGTGAGTCTGGTGAGTTCAAGGCTGTTGAAGAACTACCTGATGAACGAACGGGTGGACGTCCTGAACCGCGAAGTCTCGATGCTGGCAAACATATATACCAATGAGTCGAGGATCAGGGGTATCTCCAACGAGCTGGTTTACGAGTACCTCAAATCCGTGAGCATATATTCCGGCTGCGAGATATGGGCCATGGATACGGCGGGCAGGGTGATAATGAACACCTCCGAGGAGTATCGTGACGACGCTCCCAGACTTGAGGTACCGGAGTTCGATCCGGCGCTTATCCGCGGGCATGTGATCGGAGATTTTTACGGGCATTTCGATGAAGAGATGCTGAGTGTGTACGCTCCCCTGAACATAGATTTCAGGGTCAGGGGTTACCTGGTGATGCACTACCCTGTCAGCAGGATATTCGACAGCAATAACGATATACTCAACGTGACATATATCACCGTGGTGATAGTCTTCCTGCTCTCATTGCTGATAATGGTGGTCTTCACGCTGTACGTATACAGACCTCTGAAAAAGATTACCTTTGCCACAGAGGAGTATGCAAAGGGTAATTACGAATACAAACTGGAACCCTCCGGGGACGACGAGGTGGGTTACCTGGCAGCCACTCTGGGGTATATGGCCTCCGAGATAGCCAGAGGCGAGGACAACGAAAAGAAGTTCATAGCCAATGTATCCCACGATTTCAGGTCGCCCCTGACATCCATAAAGGGTTATCTGGAGGCTATGATAGACGGCACCATCCCGCCGGAAATGCACGACAAGTACATGAGGATAGTGCTCAATGAGACGGAGAGGCTCACAAAGCTGACCAACTCGCTGCTCCAGCTCAACAATCTCAATGTAAAGGGGATCCTTTTGGACATCAGGGATTTTGATATCAATCCCATGATAAAGAGGACCTGCGAGACCTTTGAGGGCCGCTGCCTGGAGAGAGGCATTACCATAGAGCTGGTACTGACCGGAGAATCCATGATAGTCAGTGGAGACGAGACAAAGATTCAGCAGGTGATCTACAATCTGCTGGACAACGCCATAAAGTTCAGCTTTGACAATTCCACGATAAAGCTCGAAACGACGGAGAAAAACGACAAGCTCTTTGTTTCGGTTAAGGATTCGGGAGTGGGTATTCCCAGAGAATCCATAGGACTGGTCTTTGACAGGTTTTACAAGACAGACCCGTCGAGAGGCAAGGATAAAAAAGGCACGGGACTGGGGCTTGCCATCACAAAGGAGATCATAAAGGCACACGATGAAAACATTAACGTGATCTCAACCGAAGGGGTAGGCACAGAGTTCATCTTTACGATCGCCAAGTCCAAAGAGAGGGAAGGTCTGATATGAGCGAGGGGAATCAGGGTTTCATTAAAGAGCGGATAAAGGACAAACCCATCAATAAGAAGAAATACATGATAAGAGCCGGCCTTGCGGTATTGCTGGGAGTGCTTTTCGGCCTGGTATCCGCGATCTCCTATACCGCGGGAGTATACCATCTTGAGAATACTGTGTACCAGCCGGATGTGAGACAGGTGGTGATCCCTTCCGACGATAAGAGCCAGGAGGTTTCCGCACCTGACATCGCTGCTGGGACAGAGGAAAAAGACAACAGTTCTACAGCCGTAACCGTCATGACTGTCGAGGAGGAAAAGCGGGAGGAAGTGCCCGACGAGAGCAGGGTAAGCCGGGAAAGTCACAATGAACTGGAGCAGATCGAAGCCGAGTACAGCTCCATGTACGATGTGGCGCAGGCTGCCGCAAAGTGCATGCTTCCGGTTTATGCGGTAAGTCCCGACAATGACTGGTTTACGGACACCTACGAATCCGAAAAGAGGGGTTCGGGCCTGGTGATAGCCGACAACAGGAGAGAGCTTCTGATACTCATCGACAGAAGTGTTATAGCCGATGCCAGCGAGATAAGGGTCACCCTTCCCGACGGAACTTCTCCCGTGGCTAAGGAAAAGAAATACGATCCCAATATCGGACTTTCCATAATCGGAATAGAGCTGGATGATATAAGCGAATCCACCATGGATGATATCACCACCGTGGATTTCGGATCCTCCAAGGGCGACACCCTTACGGGAAAGAATGTAATAGCTGTGGGATCTCCTCTGGGAGTTTCGGATTCGGTGTCCTACGGCATAGTCACATCCTCTTCCAAGCTGCTTCAGAAGAAGGATGCGGATCTGCAGATACTGACCACAAATATCTACGGAAGCAGCAATGCCACGGGTATACTTGTGAACCTCAAGGGGCAGACAGTGGGCATCATCACCCAGGATGCGGCTGAGACCGGAGTCAAGAATCTGATAAGCGCCTACGGCATTTCGGATATCAAGGAATCAATAGAGAGGATGGCAAACGGTCAGGACAGGGCATATCTGGGAATATACGGAACCGATGTCACCCCGGAGGCCATGGTAAGCTTTTCCATACCCCAGGGAGCATATGTGACAGGCATTGAGGCCGATTCGCCGGCAATGGAATGCGGAATGCAGAGCGGCGACGTGATCACCATGATAGGCACAAACGAGATCCGGAGTTTCTCCGATTTCGAGAGCGCCATGGAGCGGTGCCAGCCCGGAGATGAAACGGTTATAACAGTTGAGCGGGCTTCACGCAGGGAATACACGGAGATGACATTTGAGGTTAAACTCGGAACGTTGAACTGATCAGTAAAGGAGAAACGGTATGAAATACATCAATCAGCTGAGAGAAGGAGACAGGGTATCGGACATTTATCTGGTTAAGAACTGTCAGAACGCAACCACCAAGAACGGCAAATCTTATATGAACCTCACCCTGCAGGATAAGACCGGCACGGCAGACGCAAAGATCTGGGAGCCTTCCGACGGAGGCATAGAGGATTTTGATAAGCTGGATTACATAGATGTGACCGGCGAAGTGGTATTCTTTAACGGGGCCATTCAGATCAATATCAAGAGGGCGAAAAAGGCCTTCGAAGGTGAGTACGATCCCGCGGATTATCTCCCCGTCAGCAGGTTTGAGATAGACAAGATGTACAAGGAGCTGCTGTCCTTTATCGACAAGATCAGCGAGCCCCATCTCAATATCCTCTGCCAGGATATCTTTGTGGAGGATATCGAGTTTGCCAACAAGTTCAAGGAGGCTTCCGCCGCAAAGAGCGTACACCACGGTTTTGTGGGAGGACTGCTGGAGCACACCTATCACGTAACCAGGATGTGCAATTATCTGGCCACCACCTACACCTACCTCAACAGGGATCTGCTGCTGGCGGCTGCCATGCTCCACGACATAGGAAAGGTAAAGGAACTTACCGCCTTCCCCGAGAACGATTATTCCGATGAGGGTCAGCTCATAGGCCACATTGTGGACGGATGCGAGATGGTGGGACAGTATGCTTCTCTTCAGCCTGATTTCCCCGAGGTGCTTTTGCGTGAGCTCCGTCACTGCATACTCTCACATCACGGTATGCTTGAATTCGGTTCACCCAAGAAGCCTGCCCTGGCTGAAGCCATTGCACTGCATCATGCGGACAACACCGATGCAAAGCTCGAGACCATGAGGGAAGCTCTTGAGGACGGAGAATCTGCCGGAGCATCCGGATGGCTGGGCCATAACAGATTCCTTGATACAAATATCAGAAAGACTGAAGCAGGTGGGGCCTGATGTACAATAAAGGCGATATCATTCGGGTTGAGATATCGGACATGGGAAAAGACGGAGAGGGTATCGGAAAGATCGATACCTTTCCGTTTTTTATAAAAGATACGGTGACGGGTGACGTGGTGGATGCCATCGTCATGAAGAGCAAAAAGAACTATGCCTTTGCGAAGCTTAAGGAAATAGTAAAGCCTTCCCCCGACAGGGTGACTCCTCCCTGCCCTGTGGCAAAAAGCTGCGGAGGCTGCAGGATCATGGAGATGAGCTATGAAGCGCAGCTTCGATACAAGCAGTCCAAGGTCACCTCGGCACTCTGCCATATAGGCGGGCTCGATGAAGCGGTTCTTGAGAGGATAACAGAGCCCATACTGGGTATGGAGGATCCCTTCCGCTACAGAAACAAGTCCATATATCCCGTGGCTCCGGGAAAAGACGGCAGGATACTGTCAGGTTTTTTTGCATCAAGGACCCACAGTGTGATAGAATGTGATGAATGCATTATCGGCATTCCCGAAAATTCCGTGATCCGGAAGACCGTACTGAAATGGATGAAAGAGTATGGCGCAGAGCCCTACGATGAAAAAAACGGCAGCGGGCTTGTAAGGGATATCTTTATCAGAAAGGCCTTTGCCACGGGTGAGCTTCAGGTCTGCCTTATCACCACGGGCAGAAAGCTCCCGGCGGAAAAAGAGCTTGTTTCGGCTCTTAAAGAGATCCCCGGTATGGTGAGCATCTGCCTCTGTGTCAACAACCGGGATTCCAACGTGATCCTGGGAGACGAACTTCATGTACTCTATGGACGGGAGTGGATAGAGGATGAATTAATGGGGCTTAAGTTCCGCATTTCGCCTCTGTCATTTTACCAGGTCAATCCGGTGCAGACAAAGCACCTTTACGAGACTGCTCTGGAGTTTGCGGATCTTAAAGGCGGAGAGAGGGTATGGGATATATGCTGCGGCATAGGAACCATAACCCTGGCTGCGGCTGACAGGTTAAGGAGCCTTGGAG
>JAFYEL010000071.1 GCA_017544285.1 Lachnospiraceae bacterium
ACAGAAGATACGGCGGAGTTTGATATGTTGAAAAGGACACTGAGCGGAGCGGTTCTGACCCTGGTCACCGCAGCTGCTTTAATAGAGGGCAGATATCTGCTGATCATTTTTCTGCTGGCTACATCCCTTGTGGGGCAGTTTGAGCTTTACCGGGTAGTGGGCAGCAACGGGTTGGACAAAAAACGCAGGGAGCCACTGGCACTCTGCGGTTATCTTTCTGCCGTCATATATTACATCGCCCTTTTCGGCGGGGCGGGAGAGCTTACGCTTTTCCTTATGTTCCCCGTGTTCATGGTGGTGATGATGCTGATCTATGTGTTCTCCTATCCGAAGTATGAGCCCATAGATCTCTTTTCGGTCTTTTTCGGACTGATCTATCTGCCGGTCATGCTGTCTGCGGTCTATATGCTGAGACAGAGCGAAAACGGTTTATATCTGGTATGGTTCGTATTCATCGGTTCCTGGGTCTGTGATACCTGTGCCTACTTTGTGGGCTCGGCCATGGGCCATCACAAGCTGGCGCCGGTGCTTTCACCCAAAAAGTCAATTGAAGGAGCGGTAGGAGGAGTCCTGGGCTCCGCCATAGTAGGTGCTCTTTTCGGCTGGTTTCTTCAGACCCGTACCGTCGGGGCAGCCGATCCGGGAAGAACAGCGGTGTTTGTGCTGATATCCGCATTGGCTGCAGTATTTTCACAGGCCGGAGATCTTACGGCCTCGGCCATTAAGCGTCATTACGGGATCAAGGATTACGGTGAGCTGATCCCCGGACACGGCGGTGTCCTGGACAGATTCGATTCAATGATAGTCACTGCGCCCCTGGTGTATCTGGTGGTTGTTCTGGCGGGACTGTAAACCCGGCGAGAGCGCTTATCATAGGACAAAAACATGAAAAAAATAGCCATTCTGGGATCCACAGGCTCCATCGGGACCCAGACACTTGAGATAGTAAGAGAAAAAAGCGACGAGTTTAGCGTAACCGCCCTGGCGGCGGGGTCCAACGCCGAGCTCATGGAAAAGCAGATCCGGGAGTTTTCTCCTGCCCTGGCGGCTCTTTATGATGAAGAGGCCGCGGCCCTCCTTAAGGAAAGAGTTAGGGACTGCAATACAAGGGTGGTCTCCGGCATGGACGGCCTTCTGGAGGTTGCAGCCGGCAGCGGCGCTTCGGTGCTCGTCACCGGTATAGTGGGCATGATTGGCATAAAGCCCACCATCGCGGCCATCGAGGCCGGGCTGGACATAGCCCTTGCAAACAAGGAAACCCTGGTGTGCGCCGGCCATATCATTATGCCCCTTGCGGCAAAAAAGGGCGTGAACATACTTCCCGTGGACTCCGAGCACTCCGCCATCTTCCAGAGCCTCAACGGTTTCTGGGCCAGGAGCAGCGAGCACCACAGGCAGGTTGAAAAGATACTTCTGACGGCCTCGGGCGGCCCTTTTCGGGGCAAGACCAGGCAGGAGCTTGAGAATGTCAGCCTCAAGGAGGTACTGGCACATCCCAACTGGGTCATGGGGCCCAAGGTTACAATAGATTCCGCCTCCCTTGTAAACAAAGGTCTGGAAGTGATGGAAGCCCACTGGCTCTTCGACATGCCTCTGGAAAAGATACAGGTTCTGATCCATCCCCAGTCAATTCTTCATTCGGCGGTCCAGTATGTGGACGGAGCCATCATAGGACAGCTGGGGACTCCGGACATGAAGCTTCCCATCCAGTATGCCCTCACCTATCCGGACAGGGAATACCTGGGAGGAGAGAGGGTGGATCTCTTTTCACTGGGACACCTGGACTTCATGAAGCCTGACACCGACACCTTCAGGGGACTGGCCCTGGCCTTTGAAGCCATGAGGAGCGGCGGCGTTAAGCCCACCGTTTTCAACGCCGCAAACGAGTCGGCGGTAAAGCTTCTGGTGGACGGAAAGATAAGTTTTCTGCAGATCCCCGACGTGATAGAGTGCGCCATGGACAACTGCGTGCAGATCGAAAACCCGAGTGTTGACGACATCCTGGAAGCCCAGAAGGAAGCTTCGAGGATAATAGCTGAAAGATTCTGATATGGATTTACTGATAAAAGGACTGATTTTCATAGTGATGCTGGGACTCATCATCCTGGTCCATGAGGGAGGACATTTTCTGCTGGCTAAAAAGAACGGCATAGCGGTCAGCGAGTTCTCCATGGGACTGGGGCCCAGGGTGCTCCAGACCAAAAGGGGAGATACCATCTATTCCCTGAGGCTGCTGCCCTTCGGCGGAGCCTGCATTTTCAAGGGCATGGACGGTGAGGACTCCATCTCTCCCGAGGTCTTCGGCAACGCCGGGGTCTTTGGCAGGATAGCCACAGTTGCGGCAGGTCCCATCTGTAACTTCCTGCTGGCTTTTTTCCTCTCGTTTTTCATCGTGGGGAGCATAGGCTATGACCCGCCCACCATCGGAGGGGTCATGAACGGGTATCCCGCCCAGGCCGCCGGACTTCAGAGAGGCGACATCATAAAGAGCCTTGGGGGCACAAAGATCGTGGTCTACAGGGATATCAGCTCCTACACCATGTTTTTCCAGGGAAAATCCACCGAGGTGGTCTACGAGAGGGACGGAAAGACCTATACCACCACCATTTCTCCCAAGTACAGCCCCGAGGCTGACAGATACCTCTTCGGCATAAACGGCTCCATGGGCAGAGTTAAGGCCACGCCCCTTCAGGTCATCAGGTATTCCCTCCATGAGGTCTATTACTGGATAGACATCTCCTACAAGAGCCTGGCCATGATCTTTCAGGGCAGGATCGGCAAGGATGATGTGGCAGGTCCCGTGGGCATTGCTTCCGCGGTGGGAGAGACCTACGATGTCTCAAAGGATGACGGCCCTTTCTACGTCTGGCTGAACATGATAAACCTCAC
Source organism: Lachnospiraceae bacterium (assembly GCA_017544285.1). Taxonomy (GTDB): domain Bacteria; phylum Bacillota; class Clostridia; order Lachnospirales; family Lachnospiraceae; genus UBA1753. The sequence continues at coordinate 2,890 of JAFYEL010000071.1, forward strand.
AGTGCTCATCAGCGCCAACCTGGGAGTTATGAACCTGCTGCCTCTTCCGGCTCTGGACGGCGGAAGGCTGGTGTTCCTCTTTATCGAGGCTGTCCGCAGGAAGAGGATAGATCCGGAAAAGGAAGCCATGATACACTTCGCCGGTGTCGTTGTGCTCCTGGTCTTCATGATCTTCGTTATGTTCAACGATGTGGGAAAGATATTCCGATAATTATGTAAACCTATTAAAACACAGTTGACCCCGGATTTTGTCCGGGGTTTCTTTTGCTTTGTTTTGGTAGATTATGTAAACTGAACGAGTTATGTAAACCGACATTTCTGTGAGTTTTTCCGGGTTTATTATTCCCACGGGGGATGCTACCATGTAGTAAGCTTCTTAATTGTTAAAATCGCAAGCGATTTTGATCCTGTAGATTCAGGTCCTGTGCATTCGCACATCTACCGGCCATTTTTTAACTTGTTTAAGGACAGATACGAAGAACTCCGCCCTCTGGGCAGGGGTTCCATTGGGCGGGTCTACCTCGTCCGTGACAGAAAACTGAATAAAAACTGGGCAGTAAAGGAGATAGAGGCGGACTGCGTCACCGCCGCGGGTGAGATCGGCTTCCTCAAGAATTTAGAGCATGAGGGCCTTCCAAGGATAGTGGACGTCTATCAAGAGGAGGGCAGGATATACCTGGTCATGGACTATGTGGAGGGAGTGGATCTAAAGCGCGCGGCAGAGAGGAAATACCTTGACGAAAAGCTGCTGAGGCAGATCGCCCTGCAGCTCTGTGATATCCTTATCTACCTTCATTCCCGGCCTGATCCCGTGGTCTACAGGGATCTGAAACCCTCGAATATCATGCTGACACCGGGAGGCAGGGTGATGCTGGTGGATCTGGGGAGCTGTGAGCGCCTCTCACGCTGCCATTTGTCTCCCTCCCTGGGCAGCAGGGCCTACGCCGCACCGGAGGCCTCCCTGGGCCGTCCCTGCCCTCAGAGCGATGTTTATTCCCTGGGGCGCACTCTTCTGGAGCTCATGAAAAGCGGCAGGTTTTCCGGGCATCTAAAGAGGGTGGCAAAGAAATGCTGTGCCCCGGAGACAGGGGACCGCTATGCCACTGCCATTGAGGTAAAAAAAGCTCTGGAAAGGCGTTCCTTCCTGCCTGTGCCGGTGGCGGCCGTAGTGCTTGCCGGACTGTTTTTTGCGGCCGCCGGCATCATCATAGTGCAGAAAAACCGGATGCTGCAGGAAAACTCTGCCGCCCGGGAGGCAGCCATCATGCCCGATGGGGCAGAAAACGGGACGCCGGCAGATGAGGGGGCAGGGGAAGAAAATGAGGATAAAGCAGCCGGCAAAGAACTGTTGGAGATAAGAGAGAGGCTTGAAATGCTCTCCGGGGACGGAAAAGCCGTTGACACCGCCATACTTGGGGAACTTAAGGATATTAGAAAGAGACTGGAGGAAATGGAGAAATACGGAATGCTTGAGAAAAAAGAGGATATGGAAAGCCTGAGAGAGTGCAGGATAGAGGATCTGTCCATGCTGAGCGTCATCTACAGACTTCTCGGAACAAAGAATGAGGATTTCAGGGTTGAATACTATACCCGGGCGGAGCAGTGCATCTCCGAACTGCTTTCCGTCAGGGGAGTAAAGGAAAGCCGGGTGTACAGGGGACGGCTTTCGGACCTGGTGTCCATAAAGGAAGCCCTTGGCCGGGGGGAGGAGGTCATACCCTATCTTAAAGAGTGGGAGGAGGATCACCCCGAGGACGGAAAGGAGCTCTACTTTGCCCATGCTTTTATTCTGCTCAGGTCTCCGGGAAACGGTGAGGATCTGAAACTCCTGTATGAGAGGATGAAGGAGGCGGATGAAGTGGCGGGAGATCCCCGGTTTGAGGGCCTGGGAGAGCAGCTGGAGTATTACCTTGAATCGGAATGGAGGGACCGATGAAAAAACTGTACACCACATTTAAAAACCTGCTTCTGGGCTTGTGCGGCATCACAGCGGCACTGGCTGTTTTCTCAGTCGTGATACTGTATACCTGCGCCGCCGAAAACCCGGATTTTTCCCCGGAGCTGGAATTTGACCTGTATGAGGAAACGGACGCTCTGATCTATGCCTCCGGAAATAAACCGGTGTTTACCATGGAAGTCCCCCCGGGGATGAAGGGGTTTGCGGAGGTGGAAAAATACAGCGGCGGCAGGTCCCGGGAGCTCCGCGAGACGCAGGATCGGATGACCCTGGAATTCGAGGAAGGACGCTACAGCATCCTGTCCTACCTTGAGGACGAAGGCGGAAATAAGATCTACGCCGAGGGCTTTCCGGTAACCTTTCTCTATGACAGCACTCCACCGGAGAGGGTGGACTTTGAGATAGAGATGCCGGGAAACGGCATGACGGACACCCGGAGGGAGGATTGTAGCATATTCGCGGCTGATACCGTTACCCTGAGGGTGAAGGCGGAGGATGCTCTTTCGGGGATAAAGGGCATTTTTCTGGAGTGGGACGGTGAGAGCAAAGAAACCGACAGTGTTGTCATAGACAGCGGAACCTGCGGCGCCATAGGGGCAAGATGCGTGGATCTGTGCGGAAATGAGAGCCCGGTGTACATCTGCGATCACTCCATAATGGTGGACAGGTCCGCTCCGGTGATAGAGCTTAAGCACAAAGAAAATGACGATGGCGTCAGTTTTACCGCGATCCTTGAAGATACTGCCTCCGGACTGAAGAATGTAAGGGTAAGCTGGGAGGATGAGGTACTGAGGGAGAAGGATTTCACCCTCAATCACAAAAAGGTCGAAAAGGAAGAACTGACATTCGATGTCACCGGGGATATGATCGGAAGGGAAGAAGGGGAACTCTCCGTGTTTTTACAGGACTGCGCCGGAAATGACAGACGTGTCACTGCCCGGATCAGACGCCGTGATGACGACAAACCTGTGATCCTTATTTCAGGCATAAGAAACGGAGGAGTCAGCAACGAGCCCGTGGCCCTTTCGGTGGATATTGAGGACGGAGACATAGACAGGGACAGCATAGAGATAAAGGCAGTAAGACAAGGGATCACAGGCTCGGGAGAGTACAGCTTCGATCCCGGCGACAGCTTTGTTTTCTATGAGGACGGCATGTATGAATTCATGGTGAGGGCCGCCGACAGATCCGGTAATACCGCGGAGGAGAGACTGGTCTTTACCGTGGACAGCACCCCTCCGGTGATAACGGGACTGGAGAAATACAAAGGTAAACAATTATCAACTTTTTCTCTGGCAGGAGATATGGCGGATATGTTCAGCGATGTCACCCTGGTTCAGTATCATCTTTATCTTAACGGCCGGGACTTTATGGAGTATGAGGAGATCGATGAGCCCGGAAGCTATGAGGTGGAGGTGATGGCTGCGGACCAGGCGGGGAACATAGGTCAGGACAGCGCCTTCTTTGAGATTCCGGGAACCATGGCGCCGGAGGACGAAGAAGGGGAGGATATCCCCTCTCCGGAACCGGATCAGACTCCCTCTCCCGGATTCTTTTCCAAGGGGGCTGCGGTGTCCTCACAGGGCATTTTGCCGGCAGAGAAAAAAGAAGCCGGGCCGGCGGCTGAAAATGAGGAGGAAAGCGAAGTTGAAAAGTCGCCGAAACCCTTTATTTTAGCGGCTTTGGGCCTTGCCGCGGCGGCCCTGATACTGCTGTTTAAGAGGAAAATCCGACATTGAAAATTCGGTGTTGAAAAGGTATAATTAGGTTTTGCAGGGCGGGTATGCCCGGGGGAAGGTTAATGCTCTCTAAGGAACAGCGTATAATAAAACCTAATCAGTATACCTACGATCTGGATAAGTTCGAATTGGCGGCGGTGCCACAGAAGGCACCCTATACCACCATCATAAAGCGCTACCAGATAGACTACAGCTATGAGCAAAAATACAAGCTTGGCATCATAACAGCAGCCGAGTTCATGGTATGGCAGTCGGAGCTTGCCCAAAAGGCTTCCGAGGATGAAAAGAAGCCCCACAAGAACCACACCTTCTGGGAGGACGACGAAGGCGTCAGAGAAAACGTCTCTAACGCCGAGTACGACAACTTCCTGGCCCAGAACCAGATCGATGTCAGCAATACCACCAGCTTTGATTTCGACGCCCTCATCCGTGAGCAGGAGCAGGCGGCAAACGAAGTGCCCCAGGCTCCGGAGCCGGAAATAGAACCCGAGCCTCCGGCACCTCCCGATGTTGACGCCATACTCGATAAGCTTCCCGGGGACGACGATCCCAACAGAATCCTTACCACAGAAGAAATACAGGCGTTATTTGCAGCAATGGGCACTAATTAGAGGTATTTATGTCTACATTCAGAGAAAGGACCCACGAGGTTAAAATAGCAGATGTTACGATTGGCGGAGGACATCCCATTGCCATCCAGTCAATGACGAACACACCCACCGAGGATGTGGCGGCAACGGTATCGCAGATACACCGTCTTGAGGAGGCCGGCTGTGAGATAATAAGATGCACCGTCCCCACCGAAGAGGCGGCCCGCGCCATAGGCGAGATAAAAAAGCAGATCTCCATCCCCCTTGTGGCGGACATACATTTTGACTACAGAATGGCAATAGCCGCCATTGAAAACGGCGCCGACAAGATCCGCATCAATCCCGGAAACATAGGTTCCGCCGAAAAGGTAAGGGCGGTGGTGGATGCCGCCTCCGAGAGAAACATCCCCATCCGTGTGGGGGTCAATTCCGGCTCCCTGGAAAAGGAGCTTATCGAAAAGTACTCCGGGGTTACGGCTCAGGGACTGGTGGACAGCGCTCTGATGAAGGCCGCAATGATAGAGGATATGGGTTATTCCAACCTGGTGATCTCCATAAAGTCCTCCGACGTCATGATGTGCGTCAGGGCTCATGAGCTCATAGCCGGAAAGACCGACCATCCCCTCCATGTGGGCATCACCGAGGCCGGCACCGTAAATGCGGGCAACATCAAATCCGCCATCGGGCTGGGACTTATTCTGGACAAGGGCATAGGTGACACCATCAGAGTTTCCCTCACCGGGGATCCGGTGGAAGAGATCCGTTCCGCAAGGCTCATACTCAGGACCCTGGGGCTTCGCAAGGGCGGCATAGAGATAGTATCCTGTCCCACCTGCGGCCGCACAAAGATCGATCTGATAGCTCTGGCGGGCAAGGTTGAGGAAATGGTGCGGAGCTACGACCTCGATATTAAGCTGGCAGTCATGGGCTGCGCCGTAAACGGGCCGGGAGAGGCCAGGGAGGCTGACCTGGGCATAGCCGGGGGCAAGGGAGAAGGACTGGTGATGAAAAAGGGCGAGATCATCAAAAAGGTGCCCGAAGACCAGCTCCTGCAGGCACTTAAAGATGAACTGGACAAAATAGCCGGTAACTGATCATGGATAAAATGCTTTTAAACGAAGCTTTTCCCGGGTTTAAGACCGAGGGTAGGCTCGAAGAACTTATGAAGGACGTGGTTGTGTACAGGATCACAACCACAAAGGACAGGAAGCTTATCACGGTATACGTGAAGGCTTCTTATCTTGTACCCAAAAAGGACGTGCGCCTTATTGAAAAAAACTTTCCGACCACTATTTCCCCGAGGGAGAGGCAAGGTTCAGGCTGCTGGAGAGCTTCGAGCTCTCCGATGCCTACACCCCCAGGGATATATTCGAGGAATACAGGGACAGCGTGGAGGCCGAACTCCACGATTACAATCCCATCCTTGAGAGCATAATGCACAGGGCGGACCTGAGCTATGAGGATGAGGGAAAAGACAGGATAGTGCTCCTCACCGTGGACGACACTCCCGTGGTCAGGAATTTTGAGCGTGAGCTCCTGGAGATCCTCCACAAAATAGTCAATGAAAGATGCGGCGTTCCCGCGGTGTTCAGGGCGGTCTACATCCCCGCAAAGCATTCCAAGGCCTACGAGGACTCCATGGCCAGGATGCAGAACGAGATAAAAGCCTTCTCCGAGAGGATGGCTGTCCACAGCGCAGGGGAAGACGAGCCCTTCATGGAAAGCAACGGAGAAAACGAATTCCTTCCCGGAGAAGATACTGCTTCCCAAAAGGCTCCCGAAAAGGCCGAAGGGGCAATAAAAGAAGAGAAAAGCGAAAAGAACGAGAAAGGCTTCAAGTCAAAGGGCAAGAAGTCACAGTCGAAAAAGAAGGCCGGAGGCTACAAAAGGTCGGATGATCCCGGCATTGTCTACGGCCGTAACTTTGACGACAAGGTGGTCCGCAGAGGCAAGACCTACAGCATCTCTTATCCCATATGCGAGATCGAGGAAGAGATGGACGAGGTGGTCATAAAGGGCCGGGTGATCTACGACGACGCCATAAAGATATCAGGAGACAGAGTGATCCTGGTATTCCACATAACCGATATGACGGATACCATTACCGTAAAGCTTTTTACCGACGGCGAGGACTTCGACGCCATACACAAGGATATCTGCACCGGTGCCTGCCTCCAGCTCAGGGGAAGGCCCGTCACAGACAAGTTCGACAAGGAGTTAACGATTGGTAACATTGTAGGGATAAGGCAGGTTTCCGACACTACGGCGGTGAGGATGGACAACTGTCCCCGAAAGAGGGTGGAGCTTCACTGCCACACGAAGATGAGCGACATGGACGGCGTCAGCAAGGCCGAGGATATCCTCAAGCGGGCGGCATCCTGGGGGATGAAGGCTCTGGCCATAACCGACCACGGAGTGGTGCAGGCCTTTACCGATGCCTGCCACACAAAGGGCCTTCCCGACGACTTCAAGATCATCTACGGCATGGAAGGCTATCTGGTGGATGATGAAAAGCAGATGGTGGAGAACTCCTGCGGCCAGAGGCTGCTGGACACCTACGTTGTCTTTGACATCGAGACCACCGGCTTTTCTCCCGTAAAGGACAGGATCATAGAGATAGGCGCGGTAAAGATCTCGGGAGGGACCATAACCGACAGGTTCTCAACCTTTGTAAATCCCGAGAGGCCCATTCCTTTTGATATAACCAAGCTTACGAGCATCGACGACAGCACGGTCAAAAACGCACCCACCATAAAGGAGGTGCTGCCGAAATTCCTGGATTTCGTATCCGGAGCGGTCCTGGTGGCCCACAACGCATCCTTTGACGTTTCCTTTATCAGGGAAAATGCCGCCAGACTGGAGCTTGCTGCCGATTTCACCGTGGTGGATACGGTGGCTCTCTCCAGATTCCTGCTTCCGGAGCTGGGCAGACACAAGCTTGACAACGTGGCAAAGCATCTTGGAGTATCCCTGGAGAACCACCACAGGGCGGTGGATGACGCCGAGTGTACGGCCCTCATCTTTATCAAGCTCTGCGATAAGCTTTTTGACATGGATATCTACGATCTGGACACCCTCAACGAAAAGGGGATCAGCACTCCCGATGTGATCAAAAAGCTTCCTATGTACCATATAGTGCTGCTGGCCAAAAACGACGTGGGCCGGGTGAACCTCTACAAGCTGGTCTCCGATTCCCACCTGAAGTACTTCGCCAACAGACCGAGGATACCCAGGAGCCTTCTGAGCAAATACCGGGAGGGCCTTATCTTAGGCTCCGCCTGTGAGGCCGGCGAGGTCTTCCGGGCTGTTTTAAACGGCGCCGGCAACGAAGAGCTGGCCAGGCTTGTGAGCTTTTACGACTATCTTGAGATCCAGCCCATCGGCAACAACGATTTCCTGCGCCGTGAGGGCAGGGTCAGCAACGAAGAGGAACTCAGGGATCTCAACCGGACAATAGTGAAACTGGGAGAAAAATTCAACAAACCCGTCTGCGCCACCAGTGACGTCCACTTCCTGGATCCTGAGGACGAGGTTTACCGCCGTATAATAATGGCGGGCAAGGGCTTTGACGACGCCGACAATCAGGCACCCCTTTTCCTTCACACCACAGACGAGATGCTGGAGGAGTTTTCCTACCTGGGGTCCGACAAGGCCGAAGAGGTGGTCATCACCAATACGAACTTTATCGCAGACTGCATCGAAAAGATATCTCCGGTGCGGCCGGACAAGTGTCCTCCCGTTATCGAGCACTCCGACGAGGACCTGAGGGAGATGTGCGTCAAGCGGGCCCACGAGATATACGGAGATCCCCTGCCTGCAGTGGTGGAGGACAGGATGGAAAGGGAACTCCACTCCATCATATCCAACGGCTTCGCGGTCATGTATATAATCGCCCAGAAGCTGGTGAAAAAATCAAACGAAGACGGTTACCTGGTGGGTTCCAGAGGCTCCGTGGGATCATCCTTCGTAGCCTATCTGGCAGGGATCACCGAGGTTAATTCCCTTTCGCCCCACTATTACTGCGAAAGCTGTCACTACACGGATTTTGAATCCGAAGAAGTAAAGCAGTTTTCCGGAATGGCGGGCTGTGACATGCCCGACAAGGTCTGCCCCAACTGCGGCAAACCCCTGAAAAAGGACGGCTTTGATATTCCCTTTGAGACCTTCCTGGGCTTCAAGGGCGATAAGGAACCCGATATCGACCTTAACTTCTCCGGCGAGTATCAGGCCAGGGCCCACAAGTATACAGAGGTGATCTTCGGAGAGGGACATACCTTCAAAGCCGGTACCGTGGGCAAGATCGCGGATACCACCGCCTTCGGTTACGTAAAAAAATACTTTGAAGAGAGGGGCATACACAAGAGGCGCTGTGAGATAGAGCGGCTCTCCAGGGGCTGCGTGGATGTAAAGCGTACCACGGGGCAGCACCCCGGCGGTATCATAGTGCTCCCCCACGGTGAGGAGATATACTATTTCACCCCGGTGCAGAATCCCGCCAACGACGGTCAGTCCGGGATAATAACCACCCACTTTGACTATCACTCCATCGATCATAACCTTTTAAAGCTTGATATACTGGGGCACGACGATCCCACCATGATCAGGTTCCTTGAGGATGTCACCGGAGTGAACGCAAGGCAGATCCCCCTGGATGACAAACAGGTCATGAGCCTTTTCGAGAGCACCGAGGCCCTGGGCATAAAGCCCGAGGACATAGGTGGCACAAAGCTGGGGGCTCTGGGTATCCCCGAGTTTGGTACAGAATTTGCAATGCAGATGCTCTGTGACACAAAGCCCAGGTATTTTTCCGACCTGGTGCGTATAGCAGGGCTTTCCCACGGTACCGACGTGTACCTGGGCAACGCCGATGTCCTTATAAAAGAGGGCAAGGCCACCATTTCCACCGCAATATGCACCCGTGACGACATCATGGTCTACCTGATCCACATGGGCGTGGACCCGGCTCTTTCCTTTAAGATCATGGAGAGCGTCCGCAAGGGCAAGGTGGCCAAGGGCAAGGAGTCCGATTGGCCCGCCTGGAAGGAAGAGATGGCCAGCCACGGAGTTCCCGACTGGTACATCTGGTCCTGCGAAAAGATACAGTACATGTTCCCCAAGGCTCACGCCGCGGCCTACGTCATGATGGCCTGGCGCATAGCCTGGTTCAAGATAAACTATCCGCTGGCTTACTATGCGGCTTATTTCAGCATAAGGGCGGGAGGGGATTTCTCCTACGAGCTCATGTGCAACGGCCGCGAAAGGCTGGATTTCAATATGGAGGATTTCCGCAGACGTTCCGAGAGCGGAAAGCTTTCGCCCAAGGAGGTGGGCCAGCTGAAGGTCATGAAGGTCGTGCAGGAAATGTACGCCAGAGGATTTGAATTTGCGCCCATCGACCTGGAAAAGGTGGGGGCAACGCAGTTCAGGATATACGACGGAAAGCTCATGCCTTCCCTTTCCTCCATCGAGGGCGTGGGTGAAAATGCGGCCCAGCAGATAGTTCTCGCAGCTTCAAAGGGCAAATTCCTCAGCCGTGACGAGTTCAGAGACCGCACGAAGGCACCACAGAATGTCTGTGAGATGATACACAATATGGGACTGCTGGGAGACGTTCCGGTTTCGAACCAGATGAGCATCTTTGACCTTATGTGATCGTGAGGTCACAAAATTATCACAGATGAAACGGTTGCAAATCCGTATATTCTTTAGTATTCTGATTACTGCATAAGGAGGATCATCATGAAAAAAAGACTTTTTATCATATTTCTTTCAGCGGCTGTGGCCATGACGGCCCTTGCCGGCTGCGGCAAGAAAAAGGACCAGAATGCCGACGGAAAAGAGGCATCCGAGGAAAAGGGTGACGGCGAAGTGATCTCCGCCGAGGGCGAGACCCCCGAGCACACCGGCAACTACACCACCATGGACCAGGGCGCAGAGTACGGTTACAACATCGAGGGCTCCGCAGTTACTCTTGAGGGCAAGACAGTAGTGGTTACGGTGGCGGTTTCCACAGCTTCCCAGAAGTTCACAAGCTCTGAGCTTTCCACCCTGAAAAAGAGCACTCAGACCGCGCTGGATTTCATCACCACCCAGGCCAAGGAGTACGGCAGACAGGTTGAGTTCGTGTTCGACGAGAAAGACACCAACCTTGAGTACCAGTACGACGACGAGATCGCCGATTTCGAGTACGACGACTACGACACCATTCTCAGCGGTATCCTTGAGGAGCAGTTCGACGCCGCAAAGATAAAGGACAAATACAAGGCAGACGGTATCGCCTATCTCTTTTATCTCAACGGTACCGGCGATTCCTTCTCATCACCCCACTGGTTCGAGGACGACGAGTACTACTTCAACGAAGGTGCCTACATATTTAAGAACAGCTACGACGACTACAGCGAAGAGACCCCTACCGGTCCCAATGTCATTGCATACCAGCTGCTGCAGCTTTTCGGTGCGGTTGCTCTCGACTATCCCGATGCCACCAGCGGATATACCACCGCTCTTATGGAGATCGTAAACGAAAACTACAATAATGATATAATGCTGGGCGTCTTTGAGGACGACGGAAGCATCGATCCAACAAAGGCCACAAAGGAGATCACCGAGATCACCGCATACTGCGTGGGCCTGGTGGACAGCTTCGACGAGCTTGACAAGAACCCTACCTTTAAGAAGGAATACAAGTGCTCCTTTGTTGATAACTACAACAACAACACAAAGGATGGTGCCGACACAGCGGCTTATGAATACGCACCTTCCGTTGACGATATGATGATTGACGAGGCCGGATTTGAGGACTTTGATCTCGAGGACGAAGGAGAGGATCTCGACGATGAGGATCTCGACGAGGAGGACGAAGAGGATGAGGACGCCGATGAGGACTCCGGAGATGTGGAGGAGATAGACATCAGCGATCTTTTACAACAACAGTAAAATTTCCTCTTGCATTTATAAAATAGTTGTGATATAGTTGTGTAGTCGCTCATTGCGGCGACTACATTATGGCTCGTTGGTCAAGGGGTTAAGACGTCGCCCTCTCACGGCGAAAACAGCGGTTCGATTCCGCTACGAGCTGCTAAGGCCCTACGGCATACGCTGTAGGGCTTTTTTTTAGGCATCCGGCTTTGCGTCGGATAAAATTCATTATGATACCGACACCCAAATCGGGGGCGGATATTGGAGGAGAAAATGAAAAAATTTAAAGACTTTATGAACGAGATCTTCATCGACGGTCTCTCGGGAATGGCCCTGGGCCTTTTCGCAACCCTGCTGGTGGGCACCATTCTGGGCCAGATCGGCAACCTCATCGGAGGAGCCGCCGGCACCTACATCTCGGCAGTGGCCAATGTTGCAAAGACCATCACCGGCGCCGGCATAGGCGTGGGTGTTGCGGCAAAGTTCAAGCAGGGTCCCCTGGTAACGGTTTCCGCCGCAGTCTGTGGTATGATCGGAGCCTTCCCCACGGTGACAGCCCTTGAGGGCTATGCCATCGGAAAGGGCGGCGAGCCTCTTGGCGCATTTGTGGCAGCAGTGGTTGCCATCGAGTTCGGCCGTCTGGTTGCGGGCAAGACAAAGGTGGACATCCTTGTCACCCCTATAGTATCCATATGTACAGGTGCCCTTGCGGGCATCATCATAGGACCTCCCATTTCGGCCTTCATGGGCTGGCTGGGACAGCTGGTCAATTTTAATGTTGAAGCACACCCCCTCATTGGTGGTATAATAGTATCTGTGTTGATGGGAATGATCCTTACCCTTCCCATCAGCTCCGCGGCAATAGGTATTTCCATGGGAATCTCATCCCTGGCTGCCGGCGCCGCAACCGTGGGCTGCTGCTGCCAGATGGTAGGCTTTGCGGTAGCCAGCTACAAGGAAAACGGACCGGGAGGGCTGGTAGCCCAGGGTCTGGGCACCTCCATGCTCCAGATTCCCAACATAGTCAGGAATCCCCTGATCTGGATCCCTTCCATCCTCTCTTCGGCAATACTGGGACCTGTTTCATCCTGCATTCTCAAGATGGTCAGCTCCCCCGTGGGTTCCGGCATGGGCTCCTGCGGCCTTGTGGGCCAGATCGCCCTGCTCCAGACCATGAGCGAGACCACTTCCGTAGGCGTGATCCTGGCAGAGATAGCGGTTATGCATTTCCTGCTTCCCGGAGTCCTCACATATCTGTTTGCGTCCTTTATGTACAAAAAGGGCTGGATAAAGAGCGGAGATATGAAGCTGGAGGTTTGATACCTTGAACAATAACGTTAAGCTCATCCTCAAAGATGTAGGCTACGCCCTGCTTGCGGTGGTGCTCTATTCGCCGGGGCTTCTGGCGCTTTCGCCGGCGGACCCCAGCATATTCAGAGCCGGCTGCAGCATCATGGGCGGCCTCTTCATTGGCTATGGGCTGATAAAGACAAATATAATCGATGCCAAAGCGCCGCTTAAGATCGGCACGGAAAAGATGGACAGCGTCAGCGACGCCATAAACGTGCTTGAGGACATGTCGGCAAAAGGGATCTTCGGCGACACCATCCGTGAATCCCTGACCCAGCTTCGCAGGGCCCACAGCATCGAGAGCCGGTTTCATGTGGTGGTGGACGAAAAATTTCCACCGGGCTCCATGAGCAACGAAAAGTTCAACGGCACAGCCGCGCTTTCCATTGCTGCCATCGTAAAGAACTGCCGGGCCATGGTGGCGCGCATCAACATGTTTGATGAAAACGATTACATCAACATCAAGCGGCTGATCGAGACCGGAGAGTACCTGCGGGACGATGTACCCGACAACATCCAGCAGGAAAAATACGAGATCTACGAAAAGAACTACAGATCCATCAGAGACATGGTGAACACCAACGAAAAGATCCTGATCAGGCTGGACGCCCTTGCGGTTGAGATCTCCACCCTCGATATCAGGGATATTTCCGTTGAAAATAATGATATAATAAACGAGATAGAGAGCCTCATCGAAGAGACCAAATACTATCAGTAAGATTTATCATCGGGAGGAACACAATGAAGAAGGGATTTCCCATAATAGGTTTTATCATTGCAGCAGTGATAGTGTTCGGAGGCCTTGCCGTCACCAGAAACATCGGCAAGAGTGACCGCGAGATAAGCACCGAGACAGCCGAGAAAAAACTGAACAAGATGGTCTCAAAGATCAGACCTTACGAGGGCACCCCCGTAAAGAGTGCGGTGGAGTACACCAACACCGCCGACGACGGAACCGAGCTTCCCGAGATAGACGACAGCAGCATCAGCGTTAAGGCAGTCACAAAGCTGTATGCCGAGATAGACAGCTCACCGGAAAAGGCCGGAAGCGGCCCCGACGGCTGGCTGGTGGATATGGCAAATCAGTTTAATTCCGCAGGCTACGAGGTAAATGGTCAGAAGGTCAGCATCCAGCTGCGCAACCTTTCCAGCGGACTCGTGATGGATTACATCCGCACCGGAAAGTATGTTCCCGACGGCTTCACTCCCTCAAACAGCATGTGGGTGAGCATGCTTGAGGCCTACGGAGTTGACACCGTCATGGTGAGCCCCCGCATGGTGGGCAATACCGCCGTCATCCTTATGGAAAACAAAAAATACAAGGAGTTCGTCGAAAAATACGGCGCAGTGGATCTTAAGTCCGTTGTGGAAGCGACGGAGGCGGGAGAGTTCACCATAGGTTATACCAACCCCTTTGTATCCAGTGTGGGCCTTAATTTCCTCGTCAGCACCCTTCAGCGCTACGACGGAAAGAATCCACTGTCCGCAGAGGCGGCAGACGGCTTCTCCAAATTCCAGAACAACATACCCTTCGTTGCCTTCAACACCATCCAGATGAGAGAGGCCGCAAAGAGGGGAACCCTGGACGGCTTCGTATTTGAGATGCAGTCCTACAACAACGACAGCTCACTGAAGAGGAATTACACCGCCACTCCCTTCGGATACAGGCACGACAATCCTCTTATCACATTTGGAACCGTAAGCCCCGAAAAGCAGGAGATAGTCAGGCTTTTCGCCCAGCTCTGCGACAGCGATGCCGGTCAGAAGCTGGCCACCGAGTACGGCTTTAACGACCTTGAATCCTATAAAAACGAGCAGGCCGATCTCGACGGAAACGTTCTCCGTGAGGCACAGCAGCTCTACAAGGAGTCAAAGGATGCGGGCAAAGAGGTTATCGCGGTCTTCGTGGCCGATGTTTCCGGCTCCATGGACGGCGCGCCTCTGAACAGCCTTAAGCAGAGTCTGATAAACAGCATCCAGTATATCTCCCCGGGCAACTACATCGGCCTGGTGAGCTACTCGGATGACGTCACCATAGAGGTGCCCATCCGTCAGTTCGACCTTGAGCAGCAGGCGTACTTCAAGGGCGGCGTAGAGGGGCTTTACGCCAGCGGTACCACCGCCACCTACGATGCCACCGCCGTGGCCCTCTCCATGATAAACGAAGAGATGAAGAACCACGAGAACGCCAAGCCCATCGTCTTTGTGCTCTCCGACGGACTTCAGAACTCCGGTTACTCTCTGGGTGAGGTCAAGGATGTGGTTAAGGGCATGAAGGTGCCCATCTACACCATCAACTATAATGATTCCGGAGCGGCTCAGTCACTGCAGAGCCTTTCCGATATCAATGAAGCGGCATCTATCAACGCAAATTCGGACGACGTGGTATACCAGCTTAAGAACCTGCTGAACGCGTCCATGTAACCAGTATGGCAAGGAGGAATTATGGCATTTTCACTTGAGATACCCGATACCGAAGCGATAAAAGAGCAGGTAAAGCAGGAGCTTTTGCCCACTGCGGAGCAACAGAAGGCCATAACTGATGTGGTGGAGGCAAACGGAGCCCAGATCATGGAGGTGGACCTCGACTCCCTGGAGAGCCGCAGAGAGATCACCGGAGTCATCAACGATTTCGGAAAGGATCTGGTGACCAGGTCAGAGGCCAAGAACAACATCCTCCAGAAAAGACTGGTGAACCTTGGTGACAAGGGTTCTGGGGCTCTTGAGGTTGCACAGAACCTCGAAGACCTCACCATCCAGATGAAGGATCTTGATCCCTCCGCTCTTGATTTCACAAAGACGGGACTCCTGGGAAAGATAGTGAATCCCATCCGCAGATACTTTGAAAAGTACAAGACCGCGGATCAGGAGATCGCTACCATTGTAAAGACACTGGACAACGGTAAAAAGACCCTCCAGAACGACAACACCACCCTGGAGATAGAAGAGGTCAACATGCGCAATCTCACCAAGGAGCTGAGCGCAAAGATAGAGACCGGCACACAGCTTGACGAGTATCTGACCCAGGCTATTGCCAATGAGCGTGCAAAGGGCGGAGACGAGGATCGCATCCGCTTTGTTGAGGAAGAGGTGCTCTTCCCCTTAAGGCAGCGCATCATGGATTTCCAGCAGATCCTCACTGTGAACCAGCAGGGTATCGTTGCCATGGAGGTCATCAGAAAGAACAACGGCGAGCTCATCCGTTCCGTGGACAGGGCAAAGACCGTCACCATCTCCAGCCTTCGTACCGCGGTTACGGTGGCAGGAGCGCTCTATGACCAGAAGATAGTCCTTGAAAAGATAAACACCCTCAATGCGGCCACCAACAACATGATCGCCGGCACCTCAAGGATGCTGAAGGATCAGGGCGTTGAGATCCAGCGTCAGGCGGTTGAGGCAAATATTTCTCCCGACACCTTAAAGCAGGCCTTTGCGGAGGCTATCTCGGCCCTGGACGATATCTACGAGTACAGACAGAAGGCTCTCCCGAGTATGAAGGCCACCATCGAGGAGTTCAGGACCATTGCCGAAGAGGGAGAGAAGCAGATACAGCGCATCGAAAAGCGGGAAGAACTCACGAAAGAGCTTAAGGGGAACTGATCTCCGAAAAAAATTTAACGAAGTAAAATAAAAGTGTTGACATACTCCGTACCGATGTGATAATATACCTTTTGTTCGTGTTTAGAGTCACGGACGGGACGCGGAAGTGTCGGAACTGGCAGACGAGCAAGACTAAGGATCTTGTGAGCATCGCGCTCGTGTGGGTTCAAGTCCCATCTTCCGCA
>JAFYEL010000072.1 GCA_017544285.1 Lachnospiraceae bacterium
GATGTTCCCTGTCTTGCGGCCCACTGCGTACAGGTAAATGACAGCGATATAGAGCTTCTTGCCAAAAAACATGTGAGCGTGGTATCAAATCCCGCATCAAACATGAAGCTGGGCAACGGCTTTGCTCCCATTCAGAAAATGCTGGATGCCGGTATAAACGTGTGCCTCGGCACCGACGGCGCCGCCAGCAACAACTCCCTGAACCTCTTCCACGAACTCTCACTCATGGCCCTGATCCACAAGGGCACGGGAAAGACTCCCCAGTGCATAAGCGCACAGGAAGGCTTTGCAATGGCAACCATCAACGGAGCCAAGGCTCTGGGAATGGAAAAGATAACCGGAACTATCGAAGTCGGAAAGAGAGCCGATCTGGCCATTCTTGATCTGAAAACGCCTTCGCTCAGCCCCCGGAATAATCTCCTGGCGGGGCTTTGCTACTCAGCGAACGGGTCCGAGGTGGACACCGTGATAATCGACGGAAAGGTCACTATGAAAAACCGTAAGATCCTGACCTTTGACGAGAATGAAGTATACGACAGGGTGGATGAGATCATCCGCCGTCTGGACGCTTAAGGGGCGTTAAGCGCGCCCCAGATAGGCTTCCTGTTCCTTTGTGAGCACATCAATGCTCTTGCCCAGGAAACGCAGCTTTCTGTTTGCCACATCCAGATCCACCTCACGGGGTACATCGATGAGCTTTTGGGTAAGAGCACCCTTGTGCTCCACCAGGTACTTTACGGAAAGAGCCTGGATGGCAAAGGACATATCCATTATCTCGGCGGGATGTCCGTCACCGCAGGCAAGGTTCACTAACCTGCCCTCTCCCAGCACATAAAGCCAACGGCCGTCGCTCTGCTTATAGCCGATGATATTGTTTCTCATCTGAGCACTCTCAACCGATATCTCTCTGAGTCTTGCCATATCTATCTCGCAGTCGAAATGCCCTGCGTTGCAAAGGATGGCTCCATCCTTCATCTCGGCGAAATCCTCTTCATCAATGACCTTGTCACAGCCTGTGACGGTGACAAAGAAATCACCCAGGCGGGCCGCATCCTTCATAGGCATTACCTCAAAGCCGTCCATCACTGCCTCTATTGCCTTGATGGGATCGATCTCGGTCACTATTACCTTTGCTCCAAGGCCCTTTGCCCTCATGGCGGTTCCCTTGCCGCACCAGCTGTAGCCGGCAACCACAACGGTCTTGCCTGCCACTATAAGGTTAGTGGTCCTGTTTATACCGTCCCACACGGACTGGCCCGTGCCGTAACGGTTGTCAAAGAGATGCTTGCTGTCAGCGTTGTTAACCCTTACCATGGGGAACTCAAGCTTGCCGGCCCTGTTCATGGCCTCCAGACGGATGATACCGGTGGTAGTCTCCTCGCAGCCGCCGATAACGCCGGGGATCAGATCCCGAAGCTCGGTGTGCATCATATGAACCAGGTCACCGCCGTCATCTATTATGATGTTGGGACCGGGAGTCAGCACCGCACGGATATGGCGGTCATACTCCTCGGGAGTGCAGTCATACCAAGCATGAACCTCAAGTCCGTCCTCCACAAGGGCAGCTGCCACATCATCCTGGGTGGATAGGGGATTTGATCCCGTTACGTACATTTCGGCTCCGCCCGCTGCCAGCACCTGGCAAAGGAAGCCTGTCTTTGCCTCCAGGTGAACCGAAAGTGCGATCTTTATCCCGTCAAAGGGCTTTGTCTTTGCAAAATCCTCACGGAGAGTACGCAGAAGATCACAGTTGCGATGTACCCATTCCAGTTTTCTGCGGCCGGATTCAGCCAGCTTAATGTCTCTTATCTCACTCGCCATTTTTTCCTCCTTGCTGTTGTTCGGTAACCCCTTTAACTGACGGGTCCCCGCAGGAAGAACCCGCGGGGACCCTATTTTTCACATCTTATCTCTGTACTCTTGCTCCTGCGCCGCCCATGATGCCTTCAACCTCTTTCTTTGAAGCCATGGTGGTGTCGCCGGGTGTGGTCATTGCCAGTGCGCCGTGAGCAGCTCCGTAGTTAACTGCGGTCTCTGCATCGCCGGTGGTGATCAGGCCGTAGATAAGGCCGGAAGCGAAGGAATCTCCGCCGCCCACGCGGTCCATGATCTCAAGACCCTTGTAATCCTTTGCCTTGTGTACCTGTCCGTCTGCCCAGCAGATAGCCGACCAGTCATTAACGGTTGCGGTACGCACGGTACGGAGAGTGGTGGCAACAGCCTTGAAGTTGGGATATGCGGCAGCTGCCTCGTTGATCATCTTGTTGTAGCCCTCAAGGTTGAGCTCCTTAAGGTTAGCGTCGTTGCCCTCGATCTCGAAGCCGAGGCAGGCGGTGAAGTCCTCCTCGTTTCCGATCATAACATCAACATACTTTGCGATCTCTTTATTGACCTCCTGTGCCTTCTCCTGTCCGCCGATGGCTGACCACATGGAAGGACGGTAGTTAAGGTCGTAGGATACGATGGTGCCGTATTTCTTTGCGGTCTTTATGGCCTCGATGACGGTCTTGCATGACTGCTCGGAAAGAGCTGCATAGATACCGCCGGTGTGGAGCCATCTTGCGCCCAGCTCACCGAAGATGTACTCGAAATCAAAATCCTCGGGAGTAGCCTTTGAGATAGCGGTGTTGGCTCTGTCGGAGCAGCCGACCGCACCGCGGATACCGAAGCCTCTCTCGGTGAAGTTAAGGCCGTTCCTGCATACACGGCCGATACCGTCTGTCTTCATCCACTTGATGAGCGAGGTGTCAACGCCGCCCTGGAGAATGAAGTCCTCCATTAGCATTCCGACTTCGTTGTCGGCAAAAGCGGTGATCACTGCGGTCTTAAGACCGAAGCATCTGCGAAGTCCGCGGACCACGTTGTACTCTCCGCCGCCTTCCCAGGCTCTGAAGCTTCTGGCGGTACGGATGCGGCCCTCGCCGGGATCCAGGCGGAGCATAACCTCTCCGAGTGAAACTGCATCAAATTTGTAGGTACCTTCCGGTTTAAGATTTAAGTTCATTTTTCCTCCTTATCCTCTGATAGACTTTACGAGTGCAACAGCCTCTGCTGTCATTTCCTTTATCTTGTCGAATTCTCCGGCCTTAACCATATCGCCCTTTACCATCCAGCTTCCGCCGCAGGCGATGATCTTATTGAAGCCAAGGTAATCAGGCAGGTTCTTTGCATTCACGCCGCCGGTGGGCATGAACTTAACCTGAGTATAGGGTGCTGCCAGAGCCTTGATGGTAGCTACGCCGCCAAACTGCTCTGCGGGGAAAAACTTAACTACCTTGAGACCTCTCTTAACAGCCTGTGCCAGCTCCGAGGGGGTGATGATGCCGGGGAATACAGGGTAACCCTTCTCCAGACAGTAGTCAACGATCTCGGGATCGAAGCCGGGGCTTACGATGAATTTAGCGCCCGCCGCAACTGCCCTGTCTACCTGATCTATGGTAAGGACGGTGCCTGCGCCTACCAGCATGTCGGGATACGCAGCTGACATCTTTTTGATGGACTCCTCAGCAGCCTCTGTCCTGAAGGTGACCTCTGCCACGGGAAGACCTCCCTCTACCAGAGCCTTTGCAAGGGGCTCGGCATCCTTTGCGTCATTGAGCACTACTACCGGTACCACACCAAGAGCAGCAATTTTTTCTTCCATGTTCATGATTTTTCCTCCTATAAAACTACGCCGTCTTTAAATATCGATATCTCTCTGAAGCCCTTTTCCTCGGACTTTGTCTGCTTTCCTCCGGCAACCTCGATCACCAGATCAAAAAGCCTCTTTGCCGCGTCATCGATGCTCTCTCCCTCTGCCACCGTTCCGGCGTTGAAATCGATCCAGCCGGA
>JAFYEL010000073.1 GCA_017544285.1 Lachnospiraceae bacterium
TAAACTGCCGTCTTGCGGATCTTTCGCGCCGGGCCATAGAGAGTGTAAAACAGAAAAAGGGTGACGGGATCTACCTCATGGCAGGTGACCTGACCATGACAGGAAAGCAGCTCCGCCCTATGGGAACCATGGACACCGATGAGCTCATCGATGTATACGCCCAGCAGATAACAGCCCTTATGAAATCCGGTGTCGACCTCCTTGTGGTAGAGACCATGATGTCTCTTCAGGAGTGCCGGTGTGCTCTTATAGCGGCAAAAGAAATCGGGTGTGATCTTCCCGTAATGGTGACCATGACTTTCGAGGAGAGCGGCAGAGCTCTCTTCGGTACAGATCCCCTTACGGCACTTGTGACACTGTCGTCACTTGGAGCTGACGCGGTTGGCGTAAACTGCGGAGCGGGTCCCGACACCATGCTCGACATCGTAAAGAATTTCACCGATAATTCAGATACGCCTGTTATAGTCAAGCCAAATGCAGGATTGCCGTCACTTCTTCCTGACGGAACCACCGTATACAGTATGTCGCCGGAAGAGTTCGTCAATTCAATGAAGCCGATTTTACAGACAGGCGTGTCACTTGTTGGCGGCTGCTGCGGCACGGCTCCGGAGTATATCAGCGCTCTTTCGGCCGCCTGCAGTGTAATAGAGTATCGCCCGTCATTCATAGACAGGGGCTTAAAATCCAGGGGTTATTTTTATCTCTCCTCAGAAAGAAAAACGTGCGTTTTCAATCTGGACTCATCCTTCATGATCGTGGGGGAGAGGATCAACCCCACGGGCAAAAAAGCACTCCAGGCAGAATTGCGTGACGGGTGTTTTGATATGGTCCGTGATTTTGCCTCTGCCCAGGAGGAATGCGGAGCCGCTCTTCTGGATGTGAATATGGGCATGAGCGGCATCGATGAAAAAGAGACCATGATCAAGGCAGTGGAAGAGGTGACCCAAGTCACGGATCTTCCTCTTGTGATAGATTCCTCCGACCCCGAGGTCATGGAGGCTGCCCTCCGCCGTTATCCCGGCAGGGCACTGGTGAATTCCGTTTCCCTTGAAGAAGTCAAGATCAAAAAGATGCTTCCTCTTGTAAAAAAGTACGGAGCCATGATGATCCTTCTCCCTCTTTCCGACGAGGGACTGCCGGACAGCATAGAGAGAAAACACGAGATAATAAATATAGTAGACGAAGAGGCACATAAAATAGGACTTGATAACTCCGATCTGGTGGTGGACGGACTTGTGGCTACGGTGGGAGCCAATAAAAACGCGGCCCTTGAGACCCTGGCTACCATCAGGCACTGCAGGGACGAGCTTAAGCTTCCCACCATCTGCGGACTTTCAAATATATCCTTCGGACTGCCCCAGAGGAGTTTTGTGAATTCCGCCTTCCTCACCATGGCAATAGCCGGCGGCCTCACCATGGCCATCTCAAATCCCAATCAGCTGCTGCTGACCAACACGGCCTTTGCCTGCGACCTGTTGAGAAATAAAGAGGGTGCGGATCTTCGTTATATAGAGCACGTGAGCAAGTTCGAAGAAGAGGCAAAGAGCGCGGCTCCTGTGGTAAATGCGTCAAAGCAGGCGTCTCCGGAGCAAAAACAGGAGACTGCAGGTCCCAAGGGCACCGTTGGACAGATAATGGACGCTGTGGTCAAGGGCTCAAAGGATAAGGGCGTCTCCCTTACCCAAAAGGCGCTTGAAGAGGGGATTGCCGCCAGGGTGATACTGGATGAGGCCCTTCTTCCCGCCATAGACAAGGTGGGATCCTATTTTGACAGCGGCAAATACTTCCTGCCCCAGCTCATAGCCGGCGCCCAGGCAATGGAGAAATGCATCGAGGTAATAGAGCCCAAGCTCGCCGAGGATGCCGATCCCAACGCCACTCCCGGCAAGATAGTGATAGCCACGGTAAAGGGCGATATTCACGACATCGGCAAAAATCTGGTTGCCCTTATGCTGAAAAACAACGGATTTACAGTTATTGACCTGGGCAAAGACGTATCTAAAGAAGAGATAGTCGAAACCGCCATCCGCGAGGAGGCTGATATAATTGCCCTGTCCGCACTTATGACCACCACCATGAAGGAAATGCAGGAGGTGGTGGATTATGCCAAGGAAAAGGGCTGCCGTTCCGTTATAATGATAGGCGGAGCCGTCATCACCCAGGAGTATTCCGATGATATAGGGGCCGGCGGTTATTCCGAGGATGCCGCCCAGGCGGTAAAGCTTGCACAGAGCATAATGAAGAGATTCAATAAGGATAAAAGCTGAAGGAGAGAAAAATGTTAGGTTGCGATGCAATGGTAAAATGTCTTGAGGCGGAGGGCGTAAAGGCTGTCTTCGGTTATCCCGGAGTGGCTATAGCACCGTTCTACAACAGCATGCTGAACACTCAGGAGATAGAGAGCGTGCTGGTGCGCACCGAGCAAAATGCGGGCCACGCCGCCAGCGGTTACTCAAGGGTCACCGGCAAGGTAGGAGTCTGTGCCGTGACTTCCGGCCCCGGAGCCACCAATCTTATCACCGGGATCGCCACGGCCTATGCGGATTCCATTCCCATGGTCTGCATCACGGGACAGGTTGAGTCCACCCTTCTGGGTTCCGATGTTTTCCAGGAGGCTGATATCACCGGAGCGGTTGAGTCCTTCGTTAAGTATTCATATCTGGTAAAGAACGCGGCGGACATTCCCCGCATCTTCAAAGAGGCCTTCCATATCGCGAACACCGGCCGCAGAGGTCCGGTGCTCATCGACGTGCCCATCGATATCCAGAACGCAAAGATAGATAAGTTCCACTATCCCGAGGATGTGAACCTCCGCACCTACAAGCCCACGGTAAAGGGTAATGCGGCCCAGATCAAAAAGCTTCTCAAGGAGCTTTCAAAGGCAAAGAGGCCCCTTATCTGCGCCGGCGGCGGAGTTATCTTATCCGGGGCACAGCAGGAGCTGGACCGTTTTGCTTCCACCTACCAGATCCCCGTTGTCCACACCATGATGGGCATAGGCGTCCTTCCCACGGATCACGGCATGTACTACGGTATGGTCGGAAATAACGGCAAGCCCTACGCAAATGTTGCCATGAACGAGTCCGACCTTCTGATAGTTGTCGGAGCGAGGGTGGCCGACAGGGCTGTGAACCAGCCCGAGCTCATTACCGAAAACAAGATAATGGTACACATAGATGTGGATCCCGCGGAAATAGGCAAAAATGCCGCATCCACCATCCCTATCGTCGGCGATGTAAAGACCATCCTCAACCAGATATTCGACGAGGGCCAGGAGATATCCACCGCCGCGCATAAGGGCTGGATAGACACCCTTGACGGCTACCGAGAAAAGCTGGCCAAAAAGAGGAATCCCCGTCCCGGCTTCGTGGATCCCGCAGAGTTTGTAAAGCGCCTCTCGATGTCCATGAAGGATGACGGTATCTACGTGGCTGATGTGGGCCAGAACCAGATCTGGTCCTGCGCCAACTACTTCATGAAAAAGGGCAGATTTTTGACTACCGGAGGCATGGGTACCATGGGCTATTCCATTCCCGCAGCCATGGGGGCAAAGCGTGCCCTTGGGGACGACGCCCAGGTTGTGGCAGTCTGCGGCGACGGAGCCTTCCAGATGTCCTTTATGGAGCTTGCCACCATGAAGCAGCACGCCATCAATGTAAAGGTGATAGTCCTCAAAAACAATTACCTGGGAATGGTGAGACAGTACCAGCACTTTACCTACAACGATAATTATTCCGTGGTTGATCTCTCCGGATCCCCGGATCTTGAGATGCTGGCGAAGGCCTACAGCATTCCCTTCGTCCGCGTCACCGATATGGAGGATATCGACAAAAAGATCGCCGATTTCCTTGAAAGTGATGAAACCGCGCTTATGGAGTGCATCATAGATCCCATGGATCTTGTCTGAGATGGAGGCGGAGCATGAAAAAGATTTATTCGGTATTGGTAGAAAACCGTTCCGGTGTACTTGCAAAGATAGCGGGGCTCTTCGCCCGCAGATGCTTTAATATCGATTCCCTGGCCGTGGGTGAGACCGACGATCCCACCACCTCCTGCATGACCATTGTTTCATCGGGAGACGAACGCACCATCGAGCAGATAGAAAAGCAGCTCAACAAAAAGCTGGATGTATTTAAGATAAAGACCTTTGACGAGACAGAGGCAGTCCCCAGAGAGCTGATGCTTGTGAAGGTAAAATACAACAGGACCAACCGTCCCGAGATCATGGAGATAGCACAGGCCATGAAGGCCGACATAGTTGACATGTCCAAAAACCAGATGATGCTCCAGATCTGCGACAGACCGGACCGTATACAGACACTGATAAAGCTTCTTGCAGGCGTAAGCATTGTTGAGATCGCCCGCACCGGAACCCTTGCACTTCCCAGATGTACAGACTAGGAGGTTACCATGAAAAAGAGGATCGCTTTTTTATTAAGCTTTGTGCTGATGCTCACTCCCATGCAGGTAATGGGAGCCCAGGAGGCCGAGATCTCCGAAGAGATCATTGACGCATCGTTTGTTGAGACTGAATCACCGGATCTTTCAGGCACAGTACCCGAAACCGTCGAAAGCACTGAGGCAACTGCTTTTGATATTGTGAATACGGCCAAGGAGAGCGTGGATTCAGATCTCAGTGTGCAGGGCCCCCGCAAAGACAAAAACGGCCGTGTGGTCTGGGACTGTCTGTGGTTCGGGCATTATGTCCAGAATGATACCAACAAAGACGGCAAGGCAGACGACTCTGATGCCGTATCCCCCATTAAGTGGCGAGTCCTTACCGTCAGCGACAACCTTGCCCTGCTTGTTACGGACAAGGGTATCGATTCCGTACAGTACAATGAAAAATATGTAGCTGACCTTACCTGGAACACCAGCTCCATCCGCAGCTGGCTCAACGGATACGACGCTTCCGAAAACCAGCCCGGGGTAAGCTATGTGAAAAACAATTTCTACGATAAGGCCTTTTCCGATAATGAAAAAAAGGCTATCAGGTCCTGGGAATGGTCCGGCGATAAAGAGGATAAGGTCTCCCTCATGCCTTACGGCTGGATGGATGAAGACCACGGCTTCCTTTCGGATATACAGACATACCATGACGTGAGCGAGGATTACGACATGGATATGGCCCGCATGTGCTTCAACACCGACTATGCCCATGCAAAGGTAAAGTACGATTACTTTAATAAAGAGTATTTCAAGAAAAACCACTTCTCCTGGTACTGGCTCCGGGAGGAACAGTGCAGTAAAGAGCGTGTTCAGTCCGTGCGTTATGACGCAAAGTACATGAACAGGGATGTGGCGGACAACTACATCGTAAGACCCGCCGTCCTTGCGGATCTTTCCACGGGAGTTCTTTCCGTGGCAGGTACCGTATGTTCGGACGGCAGCCAAAAAGAGGTTGCATACAAGGGCGAGAGCGTCGAAGAGGTTGCAGAGCCCCAGTATATAACTCAGGCAAAGGGAGAGTCCATTATCGTGGGCGATACCGCCATCCTTAAGCTCGACGGAGTCGACAATTCCAAGGTATATGCCAAGGGTGCTGCAGGCACCTATGAAAACGGCATTATCACAGCCGTTAAAAAGGGAACCATCAAGCTCTACGCCCCCGTTGAAGGAAAGACAAAGGACTCTGTGGTCTGCATTATAAAGGCAGAACAGCCCGTCTTAAGGAAGCTTTCCGTAAGTCTTAAGTCCGGCAAGACCAAAAAGCTTAAGCTTTCCGGCACAAAGACTCCCGCACAGTGGTCATCCTCCGATGAGGAAGTGTGCTATGTGGGACCCACCGGTATTGTCTCCGCCTTTGAATGCGGACAGGCTACTGTGAAGGCAAAGATCAGAGGCCATGTCTATGAGTGCCAGGTGACGGTAAAGGGCTCGGACGGAGCCGCCAACGCATCAAAGATAGCAGGCGCCGGATTTTCCTTAAGCTCATTACATGCAAACAGCGCCGCATCCGGCGAAGAGGACGTCACCGGTGACCTTAGCGGAAGCTGGGGCAGCAACATAAAATACAGTTACAATACATCCACAAAGGTACTGACTATCTCCGGATCCGGACGTTTTGAGCCCGGCAACGGTTCCGACGATTTCCCCTACAAGGATGAGGTCAAAGAGGTTGTTGTCAAAAAGGGCATCACCTATCTCGGAGAGTCCATATTCGAGGGCTGGGGCTTTGAAAATATAAGCCTTCCCGACGGCCTTACCGGCATCTACAAGAGCGCCTTCAAGGATTGTAAAAATTTGAAAAAACTTGTGATCCCGGATTCCGTACAGGGATCGGAGCTTGAGGAGCACGCTTTGGACGGATGCACCTCTTTATCCGAACTGGTTCTGGGACTCCACACAGTAAAGATAAAAATGCATACCCTGGCAAACCTCCCCTCCTTAAAGACCCTGGAGCTTCCGTATTCCGTTACCACGGTGGTCATCAACAGCTGCCATGATTCCGGCTTTGAGAGGATAGTATGGTCAAGGCGTCTCGATCACATAGGCGCCAGGTCCTTTATGAACTGCAAGAACCTTACGGAACTTGCTTTCCCTGACAGACTGAAGGATATCGAGTATTCCGCCTTTGAGGGCTGCGAAAACCTGACCACGATCAAGATCCCCAAGAAGCAGTTCAAAAAGATCGGACACAATGCCTTCGACGGCACGAAGCTCAAGGATGTATATTATGCCGGCTCCGAAAAGGAGTGGAATGACATAGTCATCGAGGACGACAACGAAGTGCTGAAAAACGCCACCATGCATTTCAACGCAAAATATACCTTTGAGACTACGGACAACAGGCCCGGCACACCGGCGGCCGCTACAAACGACGATGCCGAAGCCTCCTCTTCAAAAAAGGAGTCCACGATCCTTAAGGCCGTAAGCGTTTCACAGGACAGTGCAAAGCTTGCCGACAACGGTGAGGTGATAATGCCCTCCGACGGATCCGACGGTATCATTACCGTGATCAAGGGCAAAAAGTTTAAGCTAAAAGGATCTGATTTCGTCTCGGAAAATCCCGACTTTGTGACCGTCAACGCCACCGGCAGTGTAAAGGCCAAAAAGGACACCACCTCAAAGGCGGCCGCCCTCATCACCTTTAAGGACGAGAGCGGAAATCCCAGAGAACTGCTGGTAAGGTCCGTGATCCCCGGAGTCATGGGTGTGAATACTGTTTCCGAGAACTGTGTGATCTCAGCCACCAGAAACCTGGCGATCCTTTCACTGAAATACGGAAGTACCTATGACCTAACCCTTCTTGGGGCAGGAGATATCTCATTCGATATTTCCGCCGTGAAAAACAACGGCCCCCTGGAGTCGGTCAACGTTGTTAAAAATAAGGATGGGAAGTATCATCTTAAAGGAAGGGCACTGGCTAAGGGAACAGCAGTGGTACCCATAGTGACCGGGGGCAAAAAGATCAAGCTTAAGATCAAGGTCACAAAATAACCTGATACATAAAACAATTTTAATTCAATATAAAGATCAAGGAGGAACCACCATGGGAATGACCATGACACAAAAGATCCTGGCCGCACACGCAGGCAAGGAGAGCGTAACGGCCGGAGAGCTTATAGAGGCCAGGCTTGACCTGGTGCTGGGCAACGACATCACCACTCCGGTAGCCATCCGCGAGATGGGCAGGTTCAACGATCAGAGCGTTTTTGACAAGGACAGGATCGCTCTGGTAATGGACCACTTCACCCCCAACAAGGATATCAAGAGCGCCGAGAACTGCAAATGTGTAAGAGAGTTCGCCGCCGCTCATGAGATAAGCAACTACTTTGACGTTGGAAAGATGGGCATAGAGCATGCTCTGCTTCCCGAGCAGGGGCTCACCGTAGCCGGTGACTGCATAATAGGCGCAGATTCACATACCTGTACCTACGGAGCCCTGGGAGCATTCTCCACGGGAGTCGGCTCCACTGATATGGCGGCCGGAATGGCCACAGGCAAGGCGTGGTTCAAGGTTCCCTCGGCCATAAAGTTCAACCTCAGGGGCAAGCCGAAGAAATGGGTTTCCGGCAAGGACGTGATCCTTCATATCATAGGCATGATAGGAGTGGACGGAGCCCTTTACCAGTCAATGGAATTTGCGGGCGAGGGAGTGAAGGAGCTCTCCATGGATGACCGCTTTACCATTGCCAACATGGCTATCGAGGCCGGCGGCAAGAACGGCATCTTCCCTGTTGACGAAAAGACTGTTGAGTATCTCAAGGAGCACGGCAAGAGGCCCTACACCGCATACGAGGCAGATGAAGACGCAGAGTACACCGCAGTGTACGACATAGATCTGTCAGAGCTTGAGCCCACCGTGGCCTTCCCTCATCTTCCCGAGAATACCAAAAAGATGAGCGAGATCACCGAGCACATAAACATTGACCAGAGCGTGATCGGCTCCTGCACCAACGGACGCATCAGCGATCTGAGGGCTGCGGCGCAGGTCATGAGAGGAAAGAAGGTTGCGGACAACGTGCGCTGCATCGTGATCCCCGGAACCCAGGCCATATATCTTCAGGCCATCGAAGAGGGTCTTGTGGCCGACTTCATCAAGGCCGGAGCCATAGTCACCGCACCCACCTGCGGTCCCTGCCTTGGCGGACACACGGGAGTTCTTGCGGCAGGCGAAAAGGCCATTTCCACCACCAACAGAAACTTTGTGGGCAGGATGGGACATGTGGATTCCGAGGTTTACCTGGCATCCCCGGCGGTTGCGGCCGCATCCGCCATCGCCGGCTACATCACGGCGCCCAACTGAGCCATCCGGATTTAGCCCATCACCGATAAATATGGAGGAATATCATGAACGTTAAAGGTACAGTATTTAAATTCGGCGACAATGTTGATACGGACGTAATCATCCCCGCCAGACACCTCAATATAATGGACAGGACCGAGCTTGCCACCCACTGCATGGAAGATATAGACAAGACCTTTGTCTCCAGGGTAAAAAAGGGTGACATCATGGTGGCCGGCAGGAACTTCGGCTGCGGCTCCTCAAGAGAGCACGCACCCCAGGTTATCAAGGATTCCGGCATCTCCTGCGTTATCGCAAAGACCTTTGCCAGGATCTTTTACAGAAACGCCATCAACATCGGTCTTCCCATCATCGAGTGCCCTGAGGCAGCCGAGGCCATTGAGGACGGACACGAGGTCAGCGTTGACTTTGACAGCGGCAGGATAACCGATGAGACCACCGGCACGAGCTATGAGGGCCAGGCCTTTCCCGAGTTTATGCAGAAGATCATAAAGGCTGAGGGCCTTGTGAACTATATAAACAGCTGAATTTCTGCTTGACAGCATGGCAGGTGTCGTGTATACTTCATGAAGTGTGTTTTGCACGAATACCCAACAGGTCGAAAGACAGATTGGTCTGAAGGGAGGGTAGTAGAGATGTCAAATGTCATAGTAAAAGAAAATGAGACCTTAGACAGCGCACTCAGGCGCTTTAAGAGAAATTGTGCAAAGGCGGGCATCCAGCAGGAGATCCGCAAGAGAGAGCACTATGAGAAGCCCAGCGTTCGCCGCAAGAAGAAGTCTGAGGTTGCTCGTAAGCGCAAGTATAACTGATAACGAAAGTTAAGCCCTTGACCCCGGGTCAAGGGCTTTTTAGTACCGTATGTTCTTTGATAAGCTCCGGGAAAAAAGAATAGCGAAGAAAAGACAGGCCTTCGAAAACTCCGGTATGCTCAGGAGTTTTCTCTACAGCTTCGGCACCATGGCCGAGGGCATGACCACCTTTCTCATAGACGAGAAGGGTGACGAGCTTGAGATGGTATACCACCGGGTGTCCATGAAGGACGGGCGTGAGATAAGCAGCAGCTTTACCCTGCCCCCGGTGACCGCACAGAAGCTTAAAGCCCTTATCCGAAACGAAGAGATATACCTCTGGAACGGCTTTAACAAGAGCAATTCCGTAATAGCCACAGGCCGCAGCTTCTCCCTTAGGGCCGGCTTTGACAACTATCAGCTCAAGGCCGACGGAATGGTGATGGTCCCCGAGGGCTATAACGAAAAACACGAGATCCTGAAAAACTATCTGGAGGATCTGGTAAAACGCAACTACACTGAGATCGGCGAGGTTTAAATTTGCGTATACTGATATGGGGCGCCATTATCATTTTTGCCGCCCTCATACTTCTTATCATATATTGCAGGACCGAAAACAGGAAATTCCGGGTCACCCGCTACAGCTACAAAACGGACAGGGTTAAGGAAAAGCTAACCCTCTGTGTTCTGGCGGATCTCCACTGCTATGTTTACGGTGAAAACAACCAAAGGCTCTTTGATGCCATCAGGGAGATAAACCCCGACCTGGTCATAAGCGCGGGAGACATGACCGACGGTTCAAGATATGCAAAGGGCAACTGCGAGACCATCGAGTTTTTATCCCGACTTGCAAAAGCCTTTCCCTTTGTTTACGGCAGCGGCAACCACGAGTACAAGCTCATGTACGGCCGCAATCACAAATACGAGAGAGTCCGCAATGATTTCAGAAAGGGACTTGAAAATGCCGAAAAGTCCGGGCAGCCTCTGGAGATACTTGATAACAGGGATCTTGATCTGCCGGATAAAAACATAAAGATATACGGCCTGAACCTCGGCCGTGAGTACTTCTTCAGGACCGGCCCCATCCCCCTTCCGAAGGAGAAAATGGACAGTCTGGTAGGAGAAGCGGATCCCGAAAGGCTTAACATCCTTATCGGGCACAACCCCGAATACTTTGACGCCTACGCCGAATGGGGCGCTGACCTGGTGCTTTCCGGCCACGTTCACGGCGGCATGGTAAGGACACCATGGAACAGAGGCATCATATCCCCGAGGATGCAGCTTTTCCCCAAGTACGACCGGGGAGTTTTCAAAAAAGGAAAGACCACGATGATCCTCTCCGGAGGCATCGGAAACCATACAATACACGTGAGGATAAACAACCGGGCAGAGCTGCTGGTTGTGGAGGTGATACCCGATGGCCATATCGGTGCATCTTGAAGCCTTTGACGGTCCCCTGGACCTGCTGCTTCATCTCATAGAAAAGAATAAAGTAGACATATACGACATTCCCATCGCCATGATAACCGACCAGTACATGGAGTACCTGGAGGAGGCAAAGTCCAGGGACCTGGGCATCATGAGCGAGTTTCTGGTGATGGCGGCAACCCTTCTGGATATAAAGTGCAGGATGCTCCTGCCCAGGGAGGTTGACGAGGAGGGCGAAGAGATCGACCCCAGAGACGAGATGGTCCGCCAGCTCCTGGAATACAAAATGTACAAATATATGTCCATGCAGCTTAGGGACCTTCAGTCGGATGCGGATCTTTCCCTTTCCAAAAAGTCCACCATCCCTCCGGAGATAGCCCACTACACACCGCCCATCGACTACGATGAGCTGGTGGGTGACATGAATCTTCAGAAGCTGGGAGAGATATTCGATGAGCTGCTGAAGCGCCAGGCGGACAAGATAGACCCCGTCAGGAGCAAGTTCGGCACCATCGAAAAGGAAGAGATCGACCTTACGAAGAAGCTGTCCCATATTTTTAACTACGCAAAGGAACACCGGAGGTTTTCCTTCAGGGATCTGATGGAAAAGCAGAGCAGCAAGGCTGAGCTGGTGGTAACCTTCCTGGTGGTGCTCGAGTACATAAAGACCGGGCGATTCGTGGTGACCCAGGATGAGCTTTTTTCGGATATTTCCATTGAGTACACCGGAACCGGTGAGGAAGAGGAGCAGGAGGAGCTTTTAAATGAAATCTCTTGATGAGACAAACATAACGGAGGAGACAGCCGAAGCAACGGACCAGGCTTCCGAAAAAATGGAGGAGACTGTCAAAACCGCGGAGCAGACTTCCGAAAAAAAAGAAGAGACTGACGAAA
>JAFYEL010000074.1 GCA_017544285.1 Lachnospiraceae bacterium
AGCTCCTTCAAATATTGACATTTTACCCTCTCCTTCTGAAGCGTATGTGGTCTGAACACTCTCCAGCCGTCTGTGACGCTCCGCACAACCGTATACTGTATATTACTGTTTACGATAACTACTGTACTGTTTCATCTTTCTTTAGATCTATCTCGCTGATGACGTTGAAATACTCCATCAGCTCCTCGGGAAGGATATTCCCGGTAACATAGAGCTTTCTGTAATCACCCTCCGTGGTCAGCAGCTCTATGATAGATTCCATATCAAGAACACCCATGTCGAGCACTCCCAGCAGCTCATCGAGGACGATGATATTGCTCTCCCCCGTCTCTATGACTTTTCTGGCAAAATGTACACCGTTTAAGATGTTCTGTTTCTCCTCTTCCTTCTCCTCGATCGAGAGATCCCTGTAAGCCGTCTCCGACCGATCAAATCTGAAGAACTGCACCTCAGGCTCAAGTTTTGAAAGGATGCCAAACTCCTTGCTCTCCTTGCCCTTCAAAAACTGGATGATGGTGACTCTCTCACCTTCCTTGACATCTCTGACCGCCTGGCCTATGGCCGCCGATGTCTTGCCCTTGCCTTTACCGTAAAAGGCGTGAATGATCTTGTTATCCATACTTCCTCCATTTCGGTTATCGCACCGTTTCCCCCTAATGTCCATCAGACCGATTCTCAGTAGAAACGCGCCACCCGGACACTTATCAAAGCATTATAACATATCACAACATATTTTTCAAGACCTGTAAAACTCCATCCTCTTCCATAGGCGGACAAACCTCGTTTGCTGCCATTTTGGTCTCTTCTCTGGCACCTGCCACGGCATACGAGTGCGTGCTTTTTTCAAACATCTCGATGTCGTTCTGGTTGTCACCGAAGACCATGGTCTCATCCGGACTGACTCCCAGGTATTTCTGTAAAAATGAAACCGCCACTCCCTTGCCGGAGTCCTTTGACACCAGGTCAAGCCACTGGATGCCGGCGTAAACAGCCTTGACTCTTTGTTCCCACTTCGGCTTGAACTCATCCTTTGTAAGCATCTCAACGGCATTGCGGTGATATAAAGAAACCTTGGCTATATCGTCATCGATGTTGTGCAGGATATCACCGACAGCCTCCATATCAAAGCCGTAATCATCAACCATCCACCTGTAAAGCTCCGAATCTCTGGATCTGCAGTATGCTCTTTTGATCCCCGCGACCATGATATCCACCTGCGGGATCTGCAGGGCATCGCGGATGATCTCGTCTACCACGTCCGGCGGAAGCACAACCTTATGCAGGATATTTCCGGCTCCCTTGCTGACGAAGCCTCCTCCCTCGCAGATAAAAAAAATCTTGTCCGCCAAAGGGCGAAACAACTTAAACATGCTGGTAAACTGCCTTCCGGAGCATGCACAGAACTGTACACCCTTTTCCATGAGCGATTCGATGACAGAAAAATATTCCGGGTTGATGACTCCCTCACCGCTCCCATCGGGAACGAGGGTGCCGTCTATGTCAGATATAATTAATTTTATCATAAAATTTTCGCATGAGAGCAGTATGCGCCAAG
>JAFYEL010000075.1 GCA_017544285.1 Lachnospiraceae bacterium
GAGGCCTGATATTACAAAATTATCAAGAGTGCTCGATGTCACTGGCGCAAGGCCAGATGACTAGGTGGGTAGAATCTCTCTGAGATTCTTTTATGTCTCGCACGTAGTGCTCGACGTCACCGGGATAAACCCGGATGACAAGGTTTGAGGGGCCGTGTCCTCGGGAGTCGGCGAATTCGGGCCTGCCCGGCAAGATCCGATACTTACGGAGACTTAGCATCCGGGGTGAGAGCGTTTACCGCTATGCGCGAACACCCCGGATGGTTAGTCGGAGTTAGTAGCTAGCTTGACGGAAAGTCAGGTCCGCTGAGTCGAGACCGAGGATCCGGACCGAAAAACCGCAACCGAAGGTTTCTAAATTGGGATCGACGAGCTAACGATAGACCGAAAAACCGTATCCGAAGGTCAAAAAACAGAAGGTAAAACTACTATGAAGATCATGCTACAGGGCACCATGTCCGGAGTAGGGAAAAGCCTGCTCACCGCTGCATTCTGCAGAATTTTCGCACGGGACGGATACAAAGTTGCCCCCTTCAAATCACAGAATATGGCTCTAAACTCGGGTGTCGATAACCTGGGCCGGGAGATGGGCAGAGCCCAGATCATGCAGGCCAAGGCCGCATTTGCAGAGCCGGACGCAAGGATGAACCCCGTACTTCTGAAACCCACCGGAACCATGACCAGCCAGGTGATGGTAATGGGAGAGGACAGGGGGCTTATGAGCGCGGCTAAATACCATGCTTATAAGAAGGAGCTGATCCCCCAGGTGCTCTCCGCCTTCAACTCCCTGGAATCCGAGTACGATATCATAGTCATTGAAGGAGCAGGAAGCTGCAGCGAGATTAATCTGAAGGAGAACGATATAGTGAACATGGGCCTGGCAAGGCTTGTATCATCCCCGGTACTGCTGGTGGGCGATATCGACAGGGGCGGTGTATTCGCCCAGCTGCTCGGCTGCGTGGAGTGGATGGAAGAAGAGGAAAAACAGCTTCTGAAGGGCTTTATCATAAACAGGTTCAGGGGCGATATCTCACTGCTTTCCCCGGGTCCGGAGATGCTTAAGGAGCGTACCGGCTATCCCCTGCTGGGAGTTGTCCCCTTTGTAAACGAGCCCTTTGACGATGAAGATTCAATGTCCGAGAGGCTGACAAAAAAGGCTGCGGAGGGACCGATAGATGCTCTGGTGATCAGGCTTCCCATGATCTCGAATTTCACGGATTTCAACTGCCTCGAGAGCGCGGGAATGTCCGTGAGATATGCGGACCGGGCTCTGGATTTCGGCAGGCCCGACATTATCTTCATACCGGGAACCAAAAACACCGTGGGCGACCTTATCTGGCTGAAGAAGAGGGGCCTGGACAGGCTCATAGCCGATGCGGCGGATGAGGGCATATCCGTCTTCGGTATCTGCGGTGGAATGCAGATGCTGGGGCATTATGTGGACGATGAGGACGGAGTGGAGCAGACCGGAAAGGAAAAAGGTCTGGGGCTTCTGGATATAGTCACCCGCATGGGCACCAAAAAGCAGATGACCAACGTAAAGGGCAGACTGGGAGAACTTACGGGAGTTCTCGCACCCCTTACGGGAGAGAGCTACGAGGGATATGAGATCCACATGGGCATCAGCGCATTTTCCGACGGAAATCCCCTCTCCGATGTGGTGAGCTGCGGCAACGTTTACGGTACCTACATCCATGGTATCCTGGATCTCATGGCACCGAAGCTGGCGGCCCTTCTTTCCGAGAGAAAGGGAATAAAGGCAGAGGGTGATGATACCCCCTGGAACATGCGACTTGAAAAGAGCCTGGATGCCATCGCGGATGCAGTGAGAGCAAATGTGGACATGGAAAGGGTTTATGATATAATGTCATCCGCAAAGTGAAATGAAGGGTAACGCAAAAAGGAGTAAGATGCATTACGAGGAAGTAAAGCCCGCAGACATAGAAAAAAAGAGCTTCGAGATCATAACCCGGGAGCTGGGTGACACAGTACCTGACAGCGTGAACGCCCCGGTGATAAAAAGGGTGATCCACACCACGGCGGATTTTGATTTCGCAAAGACCCTGAGGTTTACGAAAGGTGCGGTTGAAAAGGGCCGGGAACTTTTCAAAAACGGGGCCACTCTGATAACCGACACAAACATGGCTCTGGCGGGTGTGAACAAAACAAAGCTTAAAAATTTCGGGTGCGACGCCTTCTGCTTTATGGCAGATGAGGACGTAAAAAAAGAAGCCTCCGGGAGAGAAGTGACAAGGGCTTCGGTTTCCATGGAAAAGTCCCTGGATATACCGGGGGAAAAGATATACGCCATAGGAAATGCCCCCACGGCCCTCATTACACTGAGTGAACTCATAAGGCAGGATAAGCTGCGGCCGGGGCTTATAATAGCCGTCCCGGTGGGCTTTGTAAACGTGGAGGCAGCAAAGGAAGAGATCGCAGAGCTCTGCGATAAAGAAGGGATAGCCTGCATAGCCGCCATGGGCAGAAAGGGAGGCTCAACGGTGGCGGCAGCAATAGTAAACGCGATTTTATACGGGATGTAGATCATGGGAAAGGAAATCATAAAACTCAGGCTTATACGCCACGGACAGACAGCCTTCAATGCCGAGGGCAGATATATGGGGCGCACCGACGTGGAGCTCTGCGACGACGGCAGACAAGCCATCAGAAAGATGTACGAAAATGCTCAGTGGGAAGATGATGTCCCGCTTTTTTCAAGCCCCATGAAAAGATGCCTTGAGACCGCAAAGATAATCTTTCCCGACAGGACCCCGGTGATCTTCGACGGACTGAGGGAGATGGATTTCGGGATCTTCGAGGGAAAGATGTACGAAGAACTTCAGAACATGAAGGAGTTCACGGATTTTGTCAGCACCAGCGGAAGGATAGCCCCTCCCGAGGGAGAAAGCCGCGAGGACTTTACCGCAAGGGTTACGGATGCGGTGAAAAAATGCTGCGAAAGCGTAAGGGCAGCGGGCAGGGACTTCGGAGTGATAGTGATGCACGGAGGCACCATAATGGCGCTGATGAGCTATCTTGACGGAGGCGATTACTATAGCTACCTGCCGAAAAACGGCGGAGGTTTCCTGCTGACACTTGATAAGGAGTTCAGGCTTCTGGATCATGAAAAAATATAGGAGGAATGGTGTATTTTCTGTGTCCGCTATTGACATGCATGTTTAATTTTATGTAAAATACCACCCGTACTGTTTTAAGACTGAAAGACTCGGAGACCACCATGAAATTCATCAAAAAACACAAGATACTTCTTATCATTCTTATCCTCATCATTATCGGAGCGGTTGTTTTCGTTGCAATGAAAAAGAAAAAAGAGTCGGAGATGGCGGCGGATACGGGGCCTTCCCTGGAGACAGAGACCGTGACCCGCCAGACCATAAGCAACTATGTTTCCATCACCGGAACCATAGCCGCCAACGATTCCCAGACCGTGTACGCCGGCATCAACGAGGTTGAGGTCAAGGACGTACTGGTTGAGGTGGGCGATGAGGTTACAGAGGGCCAGGTACTTGCTATCCTGGACTCATCCGAGTTTGAAGACAAGCTGGCGTCCGCCCGCAATGATCTTTCCATCCAGCAGCAGAAAACCGCACTGAGCCTTGCAAAGGCCCAGACCTCTTACGCAGACACAGTGGAGGATGCCGCCTATGCCATGAGGGATGCCCAGGAAGCGGTTGACGAGGCCGTTATAGAGTACAAAAACAACGAGACGGACAAGCACTACACCTGGGAAGACTGGCAGGATGCCATCGAAGATTATAACGACGCCGAGAAAGAGTACAACGAAGCCAAAAAGAAGCTGAAGAAACTCAGGAAAAACAAGGACAGCGTAACCTACGACGGAAAGACCTATTTCTACGATTCCGACGGTGAGACAGATTCCGACGGCAATGAGGTCAGCACTCTGGGACTTCACGATCTGAAAAAAGTGGTTGAGGATCTGGAGGACAAGATGGATTCCGCCCAGAAATCTGCCGAGAAGGCAAAGCACTCCTACGAGAGCGCGGAGCAGGGACTTGACAAGGATCTGCGCAGCTACAGCGGCAAGCTGGAGGACAAGGACGACAAGCAGAGAGAAGAGGCCCGCAAGATAAGGGATGCTCAGGCGGAGGTTTACAGCACCCAGCTGGATGCCCAGAATTCCACCTCACAGCTTGAAGACCAGATAAAGAACTACGAAAAGAATATTGAGAAGTGCTCCATCAAGGCGCCCATTTCCGGTGTTGTCACCGCGGTAAAGATCGAAAAGGGTGACGAGACCGGCAGCGAGAAGAACGTAATCTGCGTGATAAACGACACCAGCTCCTACAAGGTTGAGGGCTCGGTTGACGAGTACGATATTTCAAAGCTTTCCGAGGGCCTGAGTGCAGTGATCAGGACCGAGGCCACCGGAGATACGGAAATGACGGGTAAGGTCACCTATGTGGCAAAGACACCCGAGACCGCCTCTTCATCCTCGGACGGAGAGAGTTCATCAAAGAGCAGCGGATATCCCATTGAGGTACTCATCGACAAGATCGACGATGATGTGCGTATCGGTATGACCGCAAAGACGAACATACTCACAAAGACCGCAGAGGATGTGCTGACTGTTCCCTACGACTGCATAACCCAGAATCTTGACGGCGATTACGTGGTTTATGCCGTTGACGAGAGCAAGGTTACTGTTGCCGGGGAGGATCAGGGCAAGCCCGGATTTTCCGAGGCTTCCGGTGATTCCGAAGGCGGATCCGGCATGCCCGGAGGCCCCGGCGGCAGACCCGGCGGTCCCGGAGGACCTCCGGGCTTCGGAGGCTCCTCGGACGATGAGGAAAACGACATAAGCATGGTCCGTGCAATGGGCAAGGAGATAGTTGTTGAAAAGATCCTGGAGGCTGATTATTACACCGCCATTTCCGGTGAAGGCCTCAGGGAGGGCATGGAGGTCTATAAGGTTTCTTCCTCCGACGAAGACGACGAAGACGACGACAGTGTTTCCATCGGGTTCTATTAAATGTTACTTTTTGAAAACATAGCTCTGGCTCTGGCCGGAATAAAATCAAATAAGACCAGATCCGTCCTCACCATGCTGGGTATCATAATCGGTATCGCGGCGGTCATCGCCATAATGACCATAGGCGGTTCCATGTCCCAGGGGATCCAGGAAGAGATGTCCTCCTTCGGCGCAAACCAGATCATGATGTACGTGACCGAGAGAGAAGATGAGGATGATTTCGGCGGTCCCGGCCCCGGTATGCGCTTCGAGGATTCCGGCAGGGAGATGAAGGACGATGATCTGATAACCGGCGAGATGATCCAGGGGATCCGTGACAATTTCGGAGACCGGATCGAGGGTATCGGTCTCAAGGAAGAGATAGGAGAGGCCAAGGCAAAGTCCGGCAGCCTTTACGCCAATGTGAGAGTCGTGGGCTTAAACGCCGATATCCTGAAGATGGAAGAGATCGAGCCGGTGGCGGGCCGTGCCTTCACGAAGGAGGATTACCGCGAGGGCCGCAAAGTTGCCATGGTGACGGATTACTTTGTGGACAACATGTTTTCCGGCGACAAGGATGCCGCCCTGGGAAAGCAGATCTCAGTACTGGTTCAGGACAGGTATTACAGCTACACCGTGGTTGGAGTTTACGAGTACGACGATTCGGATTTCGGCTATTCCACCGGAAAAAAATCCGATATCCGCACGGATCTTTATATTCCCATTAAGACCGCAAGGGAACAGAATCACAACAACAAGGGGTTTGCCAATATCACGGTTGTCGGTGATCCCGCAGGAGATATCTCCACTCTGTCGGATGAACTCTCGGATTTCATGGAAGACAACTATTACTCCAGAAACCAGTATTTCACGGTTGATACCTGGACCATGTCTTCAATGGTTGATGAGCTGACAAAGAGCATGGCCACCGTTTCCCTGGCAGTATCCCTGATTGCGGGCATATCACTTCTGGTAGGCGGTATCGGCGTTATGAACATCATGCTGGTGTCCATCACCGAGCGTACCAAAGAGATCGGAACCAGAAAGGCTCTGGGCGCCACCAACGGATCCATCAGGACTCAGTTCATCGTGGAATCCATCGTGCTCTGTCTGGTGGGAGGCATCATAGGAATGATACTGGGGTGCGCAGCCGGACTGGCAGGTTCCCAGGCTATGGGCTACACGGGCCATATCCAGCCCCTGTCCCTGGCGGTATCCTTCGGCTTCTCATCGGTGATAGGTATCTTCTTCGGATATTACCCCGCAAACAAGGCAGCAAAGATGAACCCCATAGACGCCCTTCGATATGAGTAAAAGAGAGATTATCCATCTTGAAAACATAATAAAGAGATTCTACGTGGGACAGCCCAACGAGCTTGAGATCCTCCACGGCATAAACTTAAGTGTTTACGACGGCGAGTTCACCTCCGTGGTGGGCGCCTCCGGTTCCGGAAAGTCCACCCTGATGAACATCATCGGCGCTCTCGACAAGCCCACGGAAGGACAGTACACCCTGGACGACGTGGATGTTATCGCCGCAAAGGATGAGGAGCTGTCCACCATCCGTAACCGGAAGATCGGCTTCGTGTTCCAGACCTACAACCTTATCTCCAGGACCACGGCCATCAAAAACGTGGAGATGCCCATGCTCTACAAGGGAATGGGCAGAAGGGAGAGGAAGGAAAGGGCAGAGTACCTGCTGGAGATGGTGGGCATGAAGGAACGTATGACCCACACCCCCGACGAGCTTTCCGGCGGACAGAAGCAGAGAGTGGCCATCGCCAGGGCCATGGCCTGTGACCCCGCCATCATACTTGCGGACGAGCCCACCGGTGCTCTGGATTCAAAGACGGGCCGCACGGTAATGGACATCTTCCACAGACTCAACGAGGAGAGTAAAAAGACCATAGTCCTCATAACCCACGCCCCGGATCTGGCTGAGGAAACGGGCAGGATCATCACCCTCTCCGACGGAAACATCGTGAACGTGAGAGTCAAGTATGACGCAGATCAATATGAGGAGTCTGAGCCGGAGAATACCGGAGAAACCACCGGGGAGAACTCCGGAACAGAGGAGGAATAATAAGTCCTTGCACAATCATGGACAAATATGATATAGTTTAGTTTGTTTTGGATGATCAAAACGGAAGGAGCAAATATGAAGCATATCAGGACATTAAACACAAGAGACTACAGAAAGAGCGTAAAGCAGGGCGGTTGCGGCGAGTGCCAGACTTCATGCCAGTCAGCATGCAAGACCTCGTGCACAGTCGGAAACCAGAGCTGTGAGACTCTCACTTCAAAAAGATAATAACCGCTGAAAACGAGCGGGAGAGGCCGTAGGGTCTTTCTCGCTCTTTGTGGTGTTTAAGAGGTATATCCCCGTGGTACACAGATACAAAAACGGCGGATACAATATCGTTCTGGATGTGGAAAGCGGAGCCGTCCATGTGGCGGACGACCTTGCCTACGAGCTTATCCCCCTTATGGAGGGATATATTAAGAAGGACAGCAAACCCGAGGAAAGACTTCCCGATGAAGTTTTGGAAACTATCCTTGCCGATCCTTCGGTAAGAGAGCTTGCGGACCGTTTTTCACCCGATGCGGTCAGGGAATCCCTGGAGGAGCTAAAATCTCTGGTGGACAGTGACGCACTGTTTTCGGAGGATACCTACAGAGCTTATGTGGGGTCCCTTGCTAACAGGCCCACGGTGGTAAAGGCACTGTGCCTTCACGTGGCCCATGACTGCAACTTAAGCTGCAAATACTGTTTTGCCTCCGAGGGAGAGTACAAAGGCAAGAGAGAACTCATGTCCCTTGAGGTAGGTAAGAAGGCCCTGGATTTCCTTATCGAAAATTCGGGGAGCCGGCGCAATCTGGAGGTTGACTTCTTCGGCGGCGAGCCGCTGATGAACTGGCAGGTTGTAAAGGAACTGGTGGAGTACGGCAGGCGCCGTGAAAAGGAAGCGGACAAGAATTTCCGTTTCACCCTCACCACCAACGGCGTGCTTTTAAACGACGAGATACTGGAGTTCGCGAACAGGGAAATGTCCAATATCGTCTGCAGCATAGACGGGAGAAAGGAAGTCCATGACGCCATGCGTCCCTTCAGGGGAGGGCAGGGCAGCTACGACAGAGTACTTCCCGGCTTTAAAAAGGTTGCGGCCTCGCGAAACCAGAACAACTATTACGTCCGCGGTACCTACACACATTTTAATACGGATTTTTCCCGCGATGTCATACACCTCATGGACGAGGGCTTTGAGCAGATATCGGTTGAGCCGGTGGTGGCACCTCCCGAAATGGATTACGCCATAAAGGAAGAGGACGTCCCCGGACTGCTCGAGCAGTATGATCTTCTCGCGGATGAGATCATAAAGCGGCGAAAAGAAGGGCACTTCGTCAATTTCTTTCATTTCATGATCGATCTTGAACAGGGTCCCTGTGTAGCCAAAAGACTGTCGGGCTGCGGCTCGGGCTGCGAATATCTTGCGGTGACCCCCACCGGGGATCTCTATCCCTGCCACCAGTTTGTGGGCAATACGGATTTCCTCATGGGAAACGTGTTTGAGGGCATAAAGCGCACGGATTTAAGGGACAGCTTCAAGGCCTGCAACGTCTACACGAAAGAGAGCTGCGATACCTGCTTCGCGAAGTTTTACTGCTCCGGAGGCTGTGCCGCAAACTCATACAATTTTTCCGGCGACATCAACGGCACCTACGACATAGGCTGCCAGCTTCAACGCAAGCGTGTTGAATGCGCCATCAGAATAAAAGCACAAACATCAGAGTAAAAGGAGTTTCATTATGAAGAAGTTTAAAGCTGTTGCCGTCCTTCTCATTGCGGCACTCATCATCGGAGGCCTGGGTTATGTGACGGCCTTCGGAGTCGGAGAAAACAAGACCGGCTCGGCTCAGGGCATCAAGAGAGGCCTTGATCTGGCGGGCGGTGTTTCCATCACCTATCAGGTGGTCGGAGACGGAAAGCCTTCCAAGGAAGACATGAGCGATACAATATACAAGCTTCAGCAGCGTGTTGAGAACTACAGCACCGAGGCTCAGGTATATCAGGAGGGTGAGGATCGTATCAACATCGAGATCCCCGGCGTAAGCGACGCCAACGCCATCCTCGAGGAGCTGGGAAATCCCGGAACCCTCTACTTCATAGCACAGACCGGAGCTGACGGCTCCGAGAACTACACCTACGGCGTGGATGCCGACGGCAACATGGGATATGTGATCGCCGAAGGCAAGACCCTTGACTCCCTCAAGGCTGACGGCTCCGTAGTGGTTGACGGTACACAGGTTGCAGGCGCTCAGGCAGTTACCCAGAGCAGCGGCAGCGGCGTACGCGAAAAGGAATTCGTAGTTTCGCTTACCTTCACCAGCGATGGCGCAAAGGCTTTCGCAGACGCAACACAGAAGGCATACACCAACGGACAGTCCATCGGTATCTACTATGACGGCAAGTTCGTTTCCGTTCCTACCGTACAGGCAGTCATCACCGACGGCTCCGCAGTCATCACCGGAATGGAGAGCTTCGATGCGGCATCAAAGCTTGCTTCCACCATCCGTATCGGTGGACTTAACGTAGAGCTTGAGGAGCTGCGTTCAAATGTTGTAGGCGCACAGCTCGGTTCAACAGCGATCCAGACCTCGCTTAAGGCTGCACTGGTTGGATTCATCATCATCGCAGTATTCATGATCGCGGTTTACTGGCTTCCCGGTTTCGCATCGGTGCTGGCACTGATCATCTACGTCATCCTCGATCTGCTCCTGCTCCTGGGCTTCAACGTAACCCTTACTCTGCCCGGTATCGCAGGTATCATCCTTTCCGTCGGTATGGCGGTGGATGCAAACGTTATCATCTTCGCACGTATCCGTGAGGAGATTGCCGCAGGCAAGACAGTCAGGGCCTCCATCAAGGCCGGATATGAAAAGGCACTTTCAGCCATCATCGACGGTAATGTTACCACCATCCTGGCAGCCATCGTGCTCCTTGTAAAGGGTTCAGGTACCGTCAAGGGCTTCGCACAGACACTGCTCATCGGTATCATCGTGTCGGTCATCACCGCACTCTTTGTTACCAGATTCCTTATGGACGCCTTCTACGAGCTGGGACTTCGTTCCGAGAAGCTCTACGGTAAGGCAAAGGCTCTTAAGCCCATCAAGTCCATCGAGAACAAGCACATCTTCTTTGCGGTATCCATTATCTGCATCGTAGCCGGCTTCGTTTTCATGGGCATGAACAGCTCAAAGACCGGACAGCCTCTGAACTACTCACTTGAGTTCATGGGCGGTACTTCAACAAACGTTACCTTCAACGAGGATATGTCCATCGAGAAGCTTGAGAGCGACGTGATCCCTCACATCGAAGAGATCACCGGCGACGGAAATGTACAGCAGTCCAAGGTTGCGGATTCCAACGAGGTTATCTTCAAGACCAGAACCCTTACGGTTCCCGAGAGAGAGGCCTTCAACAAGATGCTCAGCGACCAGTTCCAGGTTTCCGAGAATCAGATACAGACAGAGACCATCAGCTCCACCATCTCAAAGGAGATGAAGTCCGATTCCATCATCGCGGTGATCATAGCCGTTATCCTGATGCTCATC
This sequence comes from Lachnospiraceae bacterium, assembly GCA_017544285.1. Taxonomy (GTDB): domain Bacteria; phylum Bacillota; class Clostridia; order Lachnospirales; family Lachnospiraceae; genus UBA1753. The sequence goes on from JAFYEL010000075.1 coordinate 10,604, forward strand.
TACATCCGCATCAGATTCACGGATCTCCGCTTCGGCGTCTCCTCAGTGCTCTGCCTGTGCCATGACGTGCTTGTGGTACTTGCCTTCTACGCGGCAGCAAAGATCTCCGTGGGCAACACCTTCATAGCATGTATGCTGACCATAGTAGGTTATTCGATCAACGCCACCATCGTGGTATTCGATCGTATAAGAGAGAACATGCGCGGAACCCGCGGCGAGCTCTCCGAGATAGTAAACAAGTCCGTAACACAGACACTCACCAGATCGATCTTTACTTCACTGACTACCTTCATCATGGTGGCTGCCATCTATGTTTACGGCGTTACTTCGGTGCGTGAGTTTGCTCTGCCCCTTATGGTAGGTATCATCTGCGGTGCTTATTCATCCGTATGTGTGGCAGGTTCACTGTGGTATGTATTTAAGACAAAGATAGCTACAAAAAAGAGAAAGTGATAAATAAGGGGGGTACCTTTGTTTGACAGGATTTTCGGTGAATATCTTTGCACTAATGGACATCTGACGAGAGAGAAGCTCGATCGGATATTTGAAAATGAGAACCGGGACTTTAACAGACTGGGCGTCATCGCCGTGTCAGAAAAGCTCATGACCGTGGAGCAGACCGAAGAGGTTAACCACAAGCAGACAGGTTCCGACAGAAGGTTCGGTGACATAGCCATTGAGATGGGCTATCTCACCCAGACCCAGCTGGATTCACTGCTCAAGCTCCAGGGAAACAGCTTCTTCCACTTCCTTCAGGCCGCCATCGATCTGGGATATTTCAACCTGGAGCAGCTGGATGAGCTCACGGGACAGTTCCAGGAGGACAGCGGGCTTTCGCACTCCGAGATGGATGCATTGGTCAGCGGTGATGTGATGCGGGTGGTAAATGTTTACCTGCCTCATCAGGACCGTCTCTACGGGCGCCTGTGCGGAATAGCCGTCAGGACCTTCCTGCGTCTCATTGATTCAAGGGCTTACATTGAGAGAGCCTTCCTTACGGGCAACTTTGACACCGAGAGATTTGCCTGCCAGCGTTCCTACGGAACACACAGCATACTTTCGGGCTTTGCCGGCAACGGAGATTCACTCATGTCCATGGCCGAGTCCTTTGCAGCCGACAAATTCGAGGCTGTGGATCTGGATGCACTGGATTCCGTGGCCGAGTTCATCAACTGTATAGACGGTCTTTTCTCTACCGAGATCTACTCAGAGGGCGTAGACGTGGACATGACACCGCCCATGCTCTACGACAGGCCGGTGACACTTACAGGCCCTCAGTTCTGCGTGGTACCCATTGTAACTCAGGGAAACAGGATATTCTTTGTCATGTCGCTTGATTCGGCGATCATGGTAAAAGAGAAGGGCTGAGCAGGTGATGGTATGGCAAATGTATTGATCGTTGACGATTCAAGGACCTCACGCAGGATACTGCGCGGGATCATAGAGGGGATGGGACATACCGTATGCGGTGAGGCCGTGAACGGAGAAGAGGGTGTCAGGCTTTACGAAGAGCTTCGTCCCGAGCTCGTGACCATGGACATCACAATGCCGGTGATGGACGGTCTCACATCCATGCAGAAGATCCACGAGATCGACAGGGCCGCAAAGGTGGTCATGGTGACGGCAGTGGGTCAGCGCAACAAAGTTGTGGAGTGCATCAAGGAGGGTGCCAGTGACTATGTCACCAAGCCCTATGAGGTATCCGATGTGGAGAAGGTCATAGAAAAGGTCCTCTCCAAAGAGTAAGAAAACAAACCGCGGGGGTTTATCCCCCGCGATACAACCTGTGCGCCCGGTGCGCACTTTTTTTCGTAATATGAGAAAAAAACTCCTGGCACTTTTTTCATTCATACTGATACTTGCGGCTCTGAGGATGCTGTATTTATATCACAGCCGCATTTTTGCTGCAGTGCTCCCGGGAGTCACTGATGCGTCGAAGGTAGAGGGGATAGTTGTGCCTGCAGATGAAAACACCGGCATAGCCTGTGACATAAAAGGCTTTGCAAAGGACGGCAGGTATATCATCTTCCTCCCCGTGAGGGCGGATATCTCTTCTCTGGTGCTTTACCCCACGGACAGCGAAGGACACAGGCTTGAGCGCATAGTCCACGACTTTTCAAAGGAGGAGCTTATCATAGCTGCAGCCCTTCCGGTTTCCGTCATGAAGTCGGACCTTCCCTGCGTCGAGGTTGAGTTTGTGAAAAACGGAGGAAGCCTTGAAGAGGTAGAGGATTCAAAGGACCACAGCGTTTATGCCTTCGGAAATCTCACCGTCACCTGCTCCGACGAGACGGCAGACAGCCTTGGATGCGATCCCGTGGTAAAGAGCAGGGACAGAAACATGGGACAGAGAGGGAGCGTGGCCCTGAGGGGGCACGGAAACGCCTCATGGCTCCTTGATAAAAAATCCTACAACCTGGAGCTTGAGGCGGGGAGCGATCTCTTGTCCATGGGCAGCGCCGAGAAGTGGATACTCCTGGCAAATTCGGTGGACAAAACTTTGATACGCAACCGGGTGTTTTACCGACTGGCCGAGGACTGCGGTCTTAAATACACCCCCGAGGTCCGTCAGACGGATCTTTTCATAGACGGAGAGTACAGAGGCTGCTACAGCTTGGCCGAGGCGGTTGAGGCCGCGCCCGGAAGGATTGACATAGCGCCGGGGCGGGACTTTCTCTACCGTTGGGGACTGCCGGGGCCCGAGGCCCATCAGCTTCCCTTCATGATGTTCAGGGACGAGCTGACAAACGTGGTGGAGCTGAAAAGCCTGAAGGATGTCTCTTCCCAAAGGAAGGGTCTGGACATCGCCTTTGAGATGATGAACGCCATAAGGCGCACCGATGACGAGAGCTACCTGGATCTCATCGACCTTGAGAGCTGGGCCAGGTATTACTGGGTACAGGAATTTTCCAAAAACACCGACGCAACCTCCAGGAGTGTCTACACAATATGGCGTGAAGATACGGGAAGGATGGAGATGAGCCCCGTGTGGGACATGGACCAGACCGCCGGAGTGGTGGAGCCCTTTGAAAGGCCCGCGGATTACCTTTATCCCACGGAGTGGGCGGTAAGACATGAGGAGTGGTACGTACCCCTGTTTGAACATCCCTCCTTTGAAAATGAGGTAAAGAGGATATACTCCGAGGGTGGCATCGACCTTGCCTTTGACAGGTGTGCCGGCTATGTTTCCGAGGCGGCCGCGGAGGTGAAAAACGGTGCGGTGATGAACTTCACCAGATGGGACGTGATGGGAGAGCCCGAGAACAACCAGATCGTAAGGTGGATGGGAGAATCCACACTTGATACACAGACACAGTGGCTTGAGATCTGGGTAGCCCAGCGCAGGGACTGGATAAAGGAGGAAATGGCAAATGAAACTCTTGAGTGAGATGCTTAAGGATCTTAAGCATGAGGTGATAAAGGGAAGCGGGGATCCCCTGATCTCGGCTCTGGTATACGACAGCCGTAAGGTGGAAAAGGACTGTATCTTTGTGTGCATAGAGGGCATGAATTTTGACGGCCACTCGGCCGCCGGCGAGGCAGCCCGTAAAGGCGCCGCAGCTCTCATCGTATCAAAGGATGTGGGAGAGATAGCCGGAGATACACGGGTCATCAAAGTTGATGATACAAGGTATGCCCTTGCGGTGCTTTCCGCCGCCTGGTTTTCCAATCCCGCTGACAGCCTTGTGACCATAGGCGTCACCGGCACAAAGGGAAAGACAACCACCACCTACCTCATTAAATCCATACTGGAAAATTCCGGAAAAAAGGTGGGCCTTGTCGGAACCATCGAGACCATAATAGGTGATGAGCACATACCTTCAAAGAACACCACGCCCGAGTCCTACGTGCTTCAGGAGACCTTCAGGAAGATGGTGGACGCGGGGATCGAATGCGTGGTGATGGAGGCTTCCTCACAGGGCTTTAAGCTTCACCGCACCGCCGGCTTTGTATTTGACTACGGCATTTTCACAAACCTGGAAAGCGATCACATCGGTCCCGGAGAGCACGAGAGCTTCGAGGAGTATCTGGAGTGCAAGAGCATGCTCTTCAGACAGTGCAAAAAGGGTATCGTAAACGGAGACGACAAGCACACCCCCGATGTGATAAAGAACCATACCTGTGAGATCATGAGCTACGGAATGGGCGAAAGTTGCGACCTTCGCGCAACGGACCTTAAGTTCATAAACGGCGGAAGCTTTCTCGGGGTTGACTTCCATGTGTCGGGGCTTCAGGAGTTTGACGCCCGCATCAGCATGCCCGGCCGTTTCTCGGTTTACAACGCAATGTGCGCCATCTCGCTCTGCCTCAATTTCGGAGTGGACAGGGATGTGATGTTAAAGGCTCTGGACAGCGCCAAGGTGAAGGGCCGAATAGAGTTTGTAAAGGTTTCCGACGACTATTCCCTGATGATAGACTACGCTCACAATGCCATGGCTCTTGAGAGCCTCTTAAAGACCCTTAAGGCCTATGAGGTCGGACGTCTGGTCTGCCTCTTCGGCTGCGGAGGAAACAGGTCAAAGGAGAGGCGCTACGAGATGGGAGAGGTTTCCGGAAAGCTTGCGGATCTCACCGTTATCACCTCCGACAATCCCAGGTTCGAAGAACCCCAGGATATAATCAACGACATTAAGACCGGCATATCGAAGACCGACGGAAAATACGTTGAGATCTGCGACCGCCGTGAAGCCATAAAGTACGTCATAGAAAACGGACAGAAGGGTGATGTCATCGTGCTGGCCGGAAAGGGCCACGAGGACTATCAGGAGATCCGCGGTGAAAAGCATCACATGGATGAGAGAGAGCTCATTGCCGATGTGATGAAGGAGCTTGGCAGGTAGTATGTCCCTTTTTGCAGATGTGATAATCGATATCACCGCACCCTCCCTGGACCGCAGCTTTCAGTATGCGGTTCCCGCCGATCTGGAGAGTCGTATCAGGGTCGGGAGCATGGTGAGCCTTCCCTTCGGGAACCGGGACGCCGAAAAAAAAGGGTATGTCATCTCTTTGTCCCGCAGGCCGAAGATCGACCCCTCAAGAATAAAGGAGATAGGCGCCATCGTCACCGACGATTCCACCGTGGAACCTGAGCTGGTGAAGCTTGCCGCATGGATGGCAAGAAACTACGGTTCCACCATGGCAGCCGCCCTCAGGGTGGTCTTTCCCGTAAAGAGAAAGATAAAGTCAAGGACTCCCGAAGAGGAAGAGGTGATAACCGATCTTCCGGAGGTGACTCTGAGTGCGGAACAGCTTGCCGCATCGGAAGGCGTGATCAGGGATTTCGATGCCGGTGAAGGGGGAGTTTCCCTCATAAAGGGCATAACCGGCTCAGGCAAGACAGAGGTCTACATAGATATCGCAAGGCAGATAGTTGAAAGAGGGCATCAGGTGATAGTCCTGATCCCGGAGATCGCCCTCACCTACCAGACGGTCATGAGGTTCAAGGCAAGGTTTGGAGACAGGGTATCCACCATTCACTCCAGGCTTTCGGCCGGGGAGAGGTATGACAGATTTGCCATGGCCCAGCGGGGAGAGATAGATGTTATGATCGGACCCCGGTCCGCTCTTTTCACTCCCTTTCCCAAGCTTGGGGCCATCATTATAGACGAGGAACACGAGAGCAGCTACAAGTCAGAGCAGACGCCCAAATATCACGCCAGAGAGACCGCCATCTACCGGGCGGCCATGTGCAAGGCAGTGGTGGTGCTGGGATCGGCCACTCCCTCGGTGGATTCCTACTACAGGGCAAAGAAGGGCCGCTACAGACTTTACGAACTGAATTCCAGGGCCACGGGAGCTAAGCTGGCCGAGGTCCGCATAGTGGATCTTCGCGCCGAGCTTATGAGGGGCAACCGCTCACCCATCAGTGATGAGCTCAGGGAGTCCATTGAGGACAGGCTCAAGAAAAAAGAGCAGGTAATGCTCTTTTTGAACCGCAGGGGTTACGCAGGCTTTGTCTCCTGCAGAAGCTGCGGCTATGTTTTCAAATGTCCCCACTGCGATGTGTCACGCACCATCCACACCAGAGACGGGAAAACCAGACTTGTGTGTCATTACTGCGGATACTCAGAACCCTTTAAAAAGATCTGTCCCTCCTGCGGCTCCAAATTCGTGGGTGCCATGAAGGCGGGGACCCAGGCCATCGAAACCGTTGTAAGGCAGATGTTCCCCGCGGCAAAGGTTTCCAGGATGGACTGGGATACCACCAGGGGAAAGAAGGGGCACGAGCACATCCTTTCGGATTTTGCCGCCGGCAAAACGGACATACTCATTGGTACACAGATGATAGTAAAGGGCCATGATTTTCCCAAAGTAACCCTGGTGGGGATACTTGCAGCGGACATGTCTCTTTTTGCTCCTGATTACAGGGCGGGAGAGAGGACATTCTCACTGCTGACACAGGCAGCGGGCAGAGCCGGAAGAGCAGATAAACCGGGACTTGTGATCATACAGACCTACAACCCGGAAAACCCTTATATCATTTCAAGCGCAGACCAGGATTACGAAAGCTTTTACAGACAGGAGATGGCTTTCAGGAGCCTCCTTTCCTATCCCCCCGCATCACATATGCTGGTGGCCCTTTTCGAAGGAAAAAATGAAGAGGAGGTCAGCGTCGCCGCGGACCGTGCCGGAAGCTTTGCAACGGACCGTGCAAGGCAGCTCTTTGAAGCCGATAAGATGCTCCAGGTCATAGGCCCCGCACCCGCGGGTATATCCTGTATCAGGGATGTCTACAGGTATGTGCTCTATCTTAAATGCGACGACTACGGATGTCTGGTTGAGATGAAGAACAGGATAGAGGAAATGCCCCTGGAGAGAGTTACCGTACAGTTTGACTTTGATCCCGTCAGTGGGTATTGAGACCGGATTTGATTTTTGAGGGTATTCTTGGTAATATAAAGAGTGCGGCAAATTTGAAACGGAGAAAAATATGGCAATAAGAATCATCAGAGAAATAGGCGACGAAATACTCACAAAGCAGAGCCGTGAAGTGACAGAGCTTACGGACAGAGTATCACAGCTCATAGACGACATGCTCGAGACCATGCACGATGCCGGCGGAGTCGGCCTTGCGGCACCCCAGGTGGGAGTTCTCAAGAGAGTGGTGGTCATAGACGTATCCGGAGAGGATGAGGAACCGAATCCCATAATCATGATCAATCCCCGCATCACCGCTTCCTCAGGGGAGCAGACCGGCGACGAGGGCTGTCTTTCGGTGCCCGGCAAGGTCGGCACGGTCACCAGACCGGATTTTGTGAAAGCGGTATACCTTGACCGTGATATGAAGCCCTGCGAGATAGAGGCCACCGAGCTTCTTGCCAGAGCTATCTGCCACGAGCTTGATCACCTGGACGGCCACCTCTATGTGGAAAAGGCCGAGGGAGATCTGAGGGACACACGCACGGAAGAGGAAGAGTAAAATATGAAGATAGTGTTCATGGGAACTCCGGAGTTCGCTTCGGTTTCCCTTAAAAAACTTATAGAGGACGGTCACGAGATCGTGCTTGCAGTTACCCAGCCCGACAGGGAAAAGGGCAGGGGTAAAAAGATCCAGGCTTCCCCGGTAAAGGAGCTGGCAGTCGCAGAAGGCATACCCGTTTTCCAGCTCGCACGCATCAAGGACGCCGAGGCGGTGGAGGAGCTTAAAAAATACGATGCAGACATTTTCGTGGTAGCGGCCTTCGGACAGATACTGAGCCGCGACGTACTGGACATACCGAAGTACGGCTGCATAAACGTACATGCATCCCTGCTTCCCAGATACAGGGGCGCATCCCCCATCCAGTGGGCCATCCTCGACGGTGAAGAGATCACCGGAGTTTCCATCATGCAGATGGACGAGGGTCTTGACACCGGAGATGTTCTTGGATCCTCGGCAGTATCCATAACCGCCGATGACACCGGAGCCTCACTTCACGAAAAACTGGCAGAGGAGGGCTCGGCCCTTCTTCTGAAGGTGCTTAAGCAGATAGAGGACGGCACCGTGGTCCGCACTCCCCAGTCCGACGAGGACAGCTGCTATGCGGGCCTCATCAGAAAAGATATGGGCAGGCTGGATTTCACAAAGAGCGCCCGTCAGCTTGACCGGATGATCCGTGCCTTCAATCCCTGGCCCGGAGCCTATACCACCCTGAACGGCCGCATCCTTAAGATCTGGAACGCGGAGCCTGTGGAGGCCCATGAGGTTGCATCCCAGGACAGGTCTTCTGCCTGCGGTACCATAATCGCCGTTGCTCCCGACAGCTTTGACATACTCACCGGTGACGGAGCGCTGCGTGTCTTCCAGCTTCAGAGCGAGGGCAAGAAGCGCATGTGCACCGCTGATTTTCTGAGGGGATACAAGCTTGAAAAAAACACAGTCTGCATCTGATATAAACGAAAGAGAAGCGGCCCTGGATATTCTGATGTCCGGGGACGTTTTTTTGAATGAAGCCATCGACGCTTTTTTCGAAAAGCATCCCGGCATAGACAAGAGGAGCCGGGCCTTTATCGAGGCACTCTGCGTGGGAGTAACCGAGCGCAGGCTCACCCTCGATCACATCATTTCAGGATTCTCAACCGTAAAGCTGAAGAAAATGAAGCCCGTGGTACTCTGGGCGCTGAGGCTGGGAGTTTACCAGCTCAAGTACATGGACTTGGTTCCACCAAGCGCCGCGGTGAACGAGAGCGTTAAGCTGGTGAAAAAAAGAGGGCTTGCGGGGCTTTCCGGATTTGTAAACGCCATCTTAAGAAAGGTGTCAGCCTCGGACGTAGATGCCGGGTTTGATGGTGATCTTTCACTCAGGTATTCAACGCCGGAATGGATCGCGGATCTTTTTGTAAAAACCTATGGTGAAGAGATGGCAGAAAAAATGCTCTCCGCATCTCTTGAGAAGGCTCCCCTTACAGCCAGGGTATGCCCGGGGGTAAATGTCACCGCTCTGGCGGAAGAGCTTGCTTCGGAAGGGGCAAAAGCACACCCCTTTGAGTGCATGGAAGGCGTGATCTTCATCGACTCCCTATCATCCCTGAATACCTGCACAGCTTTTCTTGAGGGGCGCTTTACAATACAGGATGTCTCATCCCAGCTGGTGGGGTATATCGCTTCACATATTTCCGCGAAAACTGTGCTGGACATCTGTGCCGCTCCGGGAGGCAAGGCCCTTCACGCAGCGCAGGTCCTTGAGGGATCTCATGTGCTGGCCAGGGATATCTCCGAAAAGAAGCTGTCCCGCATCCGTGAAAATGCAAAGCGTTTGGGATGCGAAAACATCACTCTCGAAAAGTTCGACGCCACGGTCTTTGATGAAAAGTCCGCGGACGCCTTCGATCTCGTGATAGCGGATCTTCCCTGCTCGGGACTTGGGGTCATGGGCAGGAAGTGCGATCTGAAATACAGAGTTTCCCCCGAAGACATTGAAAGCCTTGCCGCTCTTCAGAAGACCATCCTTGAAAATGCGGCCCGGTATGTGAAGGCCGGGGGATACATCCTATATTCGACCTGCACTGTAACCGAGGCTGAGAATGTAAAACAGGTGGAGAACTTTTTGAAGGAGCACTCCTTTGAGAGCGTTCCCATTGATGATAAGCTTCCCGAGGTATTCAGGCATGAGAGCGCCGCTTCGGGATATGTGCAGCTTCTTCAGGGAGTGGATCCCTGCGATGGATTTTTTATTGCCCTTATGAAGAGGCTTTCCTAAAGAGGTTATAAATGACAGACATCAGGTCCATGTATAAAACCGAATTAAAGGAGCTTATGGAGCGGTTGGGGCAGAAGAGCTTCAGGGCGGGGCAGATCTTTAAGTGGCTCCATGCTTCCATGGCGGATTCCTACGAGGAGATGACGGATCTTTCCAAGGCTCTGAGAAGTGAGATGGCTGAAAAATTTCCAATCTATGGTGCGAGGTGTGTCACCCATCTTAAGTCATCGATTGACGGTACCGAAAAGTTCCTCTTTGCACTCCATGACGACAATGTTATCGAGAGCGTGCTCATGAGGTACAATCACGGAAACTCGGTGTGCATTTCATCCCAGGTCGGGTGCAGGATGGGATGTGCATTCTGCGCCTCGACTCTTGAGGGCTGTGTGCGGGACCTTTCCGCCTCGGAGATGCTTGCCCAGGTATATTCCATACAGAAGATATCCGGGGAGAGGGTTTCCAACGTGGTGGTCATGGGAAGCGGAGAACCTCTGGATAACTACGACAACCTCATTCGTTTCATAAAACTTTTATCCGATCCCGACGGCCTCAATATAAGCCGCCGCAGCATTACTGTTTCAACCTGCGGACTTGTTCCGAAGATCATTGAACTGGCTGATGAAGAGCTTGCCATCACCCTTGCTGTTTCGCTCCATGCGCCCAATGATGAGAAGAGGAAGGCGTTGATGCCTGTTGCAAAGAAGTATTCGATGGATGAGTTGCTTTCATCCTGCAGGTACTACTTCGAAAAGACGGGCAGGAGAGTGACCTTTGAGTATGCACTTGTCGAAGGGGCCAATGATTCCCGGGAGGATGCGAAAGAACTTGCGAAGCGTTTGTCGGGGATGAATTGTCATGTGAATCTTATTCCGGTGAATCCGGTGGAGGAGCGGGATTGTAAGAGGCCGGCGGCGGAGGCATGCAGAGCGTTTGCGGGGGCTCTCGACAAATATGGAGTGAATGCTACGGTCCGCAGAGAGCTTGGTTCCGATATTTCCGCATCATGTGGACAGCTCCGGAGGAGTTATCTGAACTGACTGTTCGCTCGTCGATCCAACGAAGTTTGCCGGGCCTACCTCAATGTACCCGCTTCCCATCGCGGTACACCGACAGTATCTTATCCCGGTCTTCGGTATCCCGTACCATAAGCACAACATGTTCATAAGCCCGGGCATCATCCCCGCCCGTCTTAAGCAATTCATTCAAACGTAAAGACATATCCTTGGCATCGTAATCCCCCCAAACGGAGATCACAAGGGCCTCACCACTGTCCGTCATAAGGAAGTTCGTACCATAGCCTGCCTTGAGCAGATTCTTGGCCGCGGTATCAAAACCGTCGGCGTAAGGAGATCGCTCATGGACCGGAAGCTCGTATTCTATAACGGAGGAGGAAGCAGACCTCATCTTCGAACTGCTGCCGTCATCCTTTGAAGCGGTGTCGGCAGTCTCAGCGTTCTCAGCCTCCTCGGCCTCATCCCCGAAAACCGCATCACCCGAGATCGTAGAGAGAGAAATCTCATCTTCGGCGTCGGCAGATCCCGAAACCTCATTCTCCGAAACTTCATTTCCGGAAACTTCTTCATCGGAAATTTCATCCCCCGATACCCTGTATTTCTCACGGGCCCTTTCTTTGGCCTCGTTGATAGCGTCAAGCTCCCGGGCGACGGCCTCGGCGGTCTGTTCGTCGTAGTTTATATCGTTGCCCTGAAAAAAGGGGAGAGAGCAGCCCGAAAGAACTGCCGAGATCATGGTTGAAACAAAAAGAGTTGTAAATGCCCTGCGCATTTTAGAAACCTCACTTATACTTCCCAAAACATTCAGTTAATCATAAGGTGAAAAAAGGCACTCTGTCAACCTTGCCTTGCCCTTTTTTTTGTTCTGTGGTACTATGTTCTGAGTGTCAAAAACACGCAGTTAAGGATTCATACACATGATAAAGACCTTTTCCCTCACCGATGTAGGGATGAAACGCAAAATCAATCAGGACTATGTATTCACCTCGGAAGAGCCCGTGGGAAATCTCCCCAACCTCTTCATCGTGGCAGACGGCATGGGCGGCCATAAGGCCGGGGATTACGCATCCCGCCGCAGCACCGAGATCATAGTCGAGAGCGTAAAGAGCTCTACGCAGACCAGCCCCATACGGATCATCCGCGAGGCAGTGGAGGCGGCGAACGCCCACATCCACGAAGAGGCTGCACAGACCAGCGAGCTCTACGGCATGGGCACCACCTGCGTGGTAGCTACGGTCTCCGAAGATACTCTGTATGTGGGTAACGTAGGTGACAGCCGGCTCTACCTCATAGACAGGGACATCACCCAGATCACAAAGGATCACTCCCTGGTAGAGGAAATGGTGAGAGTGGGGCAGATCGACAGAGTCAGCGCCCGCACCCATCCCGAGAAAAACATCATCACCAGAGCCGTAGGCGCGGGTGAAGAGATAAAGGTCGACTTCTTTGATGTTCATCTCAAAGAGGGCGACATCATACTCATGTGTTCCGACGGACTCTCAAACATGGTGGAGGACGAGGATATCCGTATGATAACCGCTGCATCCCCGGATCTTGCGGAGATGGCCCAGCGACTTGTAAATGAAGCAAATAACAGAGGTGGAAAGGACAACATCGCGGTAGTGGTGATAGACCCCTTCGGCAAATAAGCCCCGCCTGTGTTTGGAGATATATCTATGTTGAGTGAAGGATTGGTATTAGCGGAAAGATATGAGGTGATCGGCAAGATCGGTGCCGGCGGCATGTCTGACGTCTATAAGGCAAAGGACCACAAGCTTAACCGCTTTGTGGCTATAAAGGTACTTAAGAGCGAGTTTTCCGAGAACAGGAGCTTTGTGTCCAAATTCCGGGTTGAGGCTCAGAGTGCCGCTATACTTATGCACCCTAATATCGTTAACGTATACGATGTAGGTGATGAAGACGGGCTCTACTATATTGTCATGGAGCTGGTAGAGGGCATCACCCTCAAAAAGTATATCGAGAAAAAGCTCCGCCTTTCCGTAAAAGAGGCGGTGAGCATTGCCATAAACGTATCCATGGGTATCGAGTCGGCTCACAATAACCACATCATACACCGTGATATTAAACCCCAGAACATCATCATTTCAAAGGACGGCAAGGTAAAGGTTACGGACTTCGGCATCGCCAGGGCCGTTTCTTCCGACACCATCACCCAGAACGCCATGGGAAGCGTTCACTACACATCGCCCGAGCAGGCGCGCGGCGGCTACTCCGATGAAAAGAGCGATATTTATTCCCTGGGCATCACCATGTTTGAAATGCTCACGGGCCGGGTGCCCTTTGACGGCGAGACCACAGTGGCCATCGCCATAAAGCACATCCAGGAGGAACTTCCCTCACCCCGTGAATATGTGGATGACATCCCCGTTTCCGTAGAGCAGATCATCTACAAGTGCTGCCAGAAAAATGCGGCAAGGCGTTACCAGAACATGGGTGAACTCATTGTGGATCTCAAAAAATCCCTTATCACCCCCGACGAAAACTTCGTGGTCATTCCCGATCTTGAGACCAAGGGTCATACAAGGATGGCTACCACTGACGATATAGCAAGTATCCGCACCCAGACAGGGCATCTTGCATCCCTCGATGAAGAGATCCTCTCAAAGGGAAGGCCTGTAAAACGCCGCCCCGAGGAAGAGAGTGTGGAAGAGGAGTACGACGACGGCTACTATCCCGAGGAGAGCGACGGGGATTACGATCCCGACAGCTACGAGGAGCCCGAGTACGAAGAGGAAGAGTACGAGGAAGAGGAGTACGAAGAGGAAGAGTATGAGGAGGCACCGGTGCGCACCGGCAAGCAGGCACCCGCACGCCGCAGAAAGACTCCTCCCAAGAAGCGCACAAACAAGCGCACGCCGGCTCCCGCCAAAAAGAAGAAGCGTCCCGAGCCCGCAAAGCGTCCCGTGAGGGAAAAGAAGGTAAAGGACGATTACGACGACGATTCACTGGATCCCACTACCGAGAAGATCATGAGCATCCTCGGTATAGTTGCGGCCATTATCATAGCCTTCATCGCCATCTTTATCGCATCCAGGATGCTTGGCGTATTCAATACCGCCGAGAAGACACCGGATACGGAAGAGACCGAGGGCGAGAGCGCATCCTACGTGGTCATGCCCGCACTCACCGGCATGAGCTTTGACGATGCAAAAGCAAAGCTTACATCAATGGGACTTGAGGTCCAGGCCACCTATGTCTCCTCCGAGACCGTCGAGAAAAACCAGGTGGTGGCACAGAGCATAGCCGAGGGTGAAAACGTCCTCACCGGCAGCGTGGTGGAGCTTTCCGTAAGCTCCGGCAAAGACGGTGTGGCCATCCCCGATGTAATAGGCAAGAGCGAGGCCGAGGCCAGGGTAGCCCTTGAGCAGGAGGGCTTCGAAATGGTCAAGGATGAGAGCGCTTCCGACACCGTTCCCAAGGACTGCGTAATTTCACAGAATCCTGCGGCAGGCGAGAGCGTCCAGAAGGGAGCAACCGTCACCGTTATCATCAGTACCGGCCCTTCAAATGATAAGGTCAGCATCCCCGATCTGCGGGGCATCACCGAAGAAAATGCAAAGGCGGCACTTGCGGCTGCCGAGCTTACCGTGGGCACGGTCGCCGAGGTCAATTCCGAGACGATCCCCGTGGGCTGCGTAGTCAGCCAGAGCCCCGGCGCACTTACAGAGGTGGCAAAGGGTACGGCCGTGGATCTTTCCGTCAGCTCCGGGCCTCTTGAGAGCGAGCCTCTTATCGTGCTCTACTCATGCAACTTTAACGTAAACGCTCCCTCCGCTTATGCAGGCGGACCGGCCACCGTTTCACTGACACAGACAGAGACCGGCACGGTGCTCTTCAGGACTACCACCACCAGTTTCCCTGTGTCCATAAACCTTACCAATATACAGGGATCTCCCGATTGTACGATATCTATCAAGTACTCGATAGACAACACCGTGATCCACGAAAACGAGGACGGCTCAATCGAGAGCCACACCAGCACCGAGGAAAAGACAGAGACACAGCCTGTCACCCTCACAAGGCAGAGCTGAATGGAAGAGTACACCGGCAGGATAGTCAGGGGAGTCGGAGGCTTCTACTATGTGGATGTGCCTCAGCGGGGCATTTTTCAGTGCAGGGCCAAGGGCCTTTTCCGCAACGAGCACATAAGGCCTCTGGTAGGCGACATGGCAAGGCTTCATGAGGTGGTTGATACCGATGTGGAGCTTGCGGGCAGCATAGACGGCATTCTGGAAAGAAAGTCGGAGCTGCAGCGCCCGGCCATAGCAAATGTGGACAGGGCGGTTGTCATTTTTGCCGCCGCGGATCCCGACCCCAATCTTTCCCTTTTGGACAGGCTCCTGTGCGAGCTTGAACGCCAGAGTGTGGAGAGCGTGGTGTGCTTTAACAAGCGGGACTTAGCCGAATCCGCCTTTCTTGAAAGGCTTAGGGAAATATACGAAAGCGCCGGCTACAGGGTGGTCACCACCTGCGCAAAGACCGGCGAGATAAGCGAGCTTAAAGAGGCCATAAGAGGCCATGTGGCAACCCTTGCGGGGCCTTCGGGAGCGGGCAAATCCTCTGTGGTGAACCTGCTTCAGTCAAGCAGTCACATGGAGACCGGTACCATCAGCAAAAAGCTGGGCCGGGGCCGTCATACCACAAGGCACGCACAGCTGTTTTCGGTGGACGGGTGCGAGGACACCTACATCGCCGATACTCCCGGGTTTTCGGATATCGAACTGGGGGCAGTGGACGAGAGAGACCTGGGGGATCTTTTTCCCGAGATCCGTCCATTGAAGGATAAGTGCAGATTCGCGGGCTGTGCCCATATCAAAGAAAAGGACTGCGCTGTCAAGGCAGCGGTCAGGGAAAAACTGATTTCGCCGGAGCGCTACGGCAGCTACAAAAGCTTCTACCAGGAGATCAAGGCGCAGAGGAGATACTGATGGAATATAAGCTGTCACCGTCAATACTGGCGTCAGATTTTACACAGCTTGGAAAACAGATAGAAGAGGTGGCAGAAAACGGAGCCGACTATCTGCACATCGATGTGATGGACGGGGTTTTTGTTCCCAGCATTTCCTTCGGCATGCCCCTGATCAAATCCATCCGTAAATGCACCGACATATTTTTTGATGTGCATCTCATGATAGAGAATCCCGAGCGTTATCTGGACGCCTTCGCGGGCTGCGGGGCAGACGGCATCACCATCCACATGGAGTCCGTTGCCGACGCCGGCACTGCGCTGCGCCGCATAAAGAGCCTGGGGCTGAGAGCCGGAGTGGCCATTAGTCCCGAGACCCCGGTTGAGACTCTCACCGCAGTTGAGGACATCGCGGACATGGTTCTGGTCATGACCGTGAAGCCCGGTTTCGGCGGACAGTCATACATCGAATCCTCCACCAAAAAGATCATTAAGGCAAGGCGTCTTTGTGACGACAGCGGCCGCAGGATCGACATCGAGGTGGACGGAGGCATCACCAGGGAAAACATAGGAAAGGTTCTTTCGGCAGGTGCCAACGTAATTGTCATGGGCTCATCCGTCTTTGGCGGAGATGTGGCCGAAAACACCGCATATTTCAGGAAAGTATTAGATGAGTACAGTCAAAAAGGCTAAAACATTTCTGGTTATAGGAGCAGGTCCCGCGGGCCTTACCGCAGCCTATGAGCTGCTGCGTCAGGTACCCGGCTGCAGCGTCACCGTCCTTGAAGAGAGCGAGTGCTTCGGCGGTATCTCAAAGACCGTCAACTACAAGGGCAACCGTATGGACATGGGCGGTCACCGCTTTTTCTCAAAGATAGAAAAGGTCAACAAATGGTGGGATGACATGCTTCCCATGCAGGGCGCTCCATGCAGCGACGACATCATGATCGGGCGCGACGTAAAGCTTTTTAAAGACGGTCCCGATCCCGAAAAGACCGACGAGGTAATGCTGAGGCGCCGCAGGGTGTCCCGCATCTTCTTTGACAACAAGTTTTACGATTATCCCATTTCCTTAAAGGCAGAGACCTTGAAAAATATGGGGCCGGTGAAGACGGTTCAGGTGGGCTTTTCCTACCTTGCCGCGGTTTTGAAAAAGCTTCCCGAGACCTCCCTTGAGAATTTTTACATCAACCGTTTCGGACGAAAGCTCTACTCAATGTTTTTTGAGTACTATACCGAGAATCTCTGGGGACGCCATCCCCGTGAGATAGATGCTTCCTGGGGAGCCCAGAGGGTTAAGGGCCTTTCCATCGTGGCCATAATCAGGGATATCTTCGGAAAGCTGTTTAAGGTCAAGGGCCGCAAGGTAGAGACCTCCCTTATCGAGGAGTTCAAATATCCGAAGCTGGGTCCCGGACAGCTGTGGGAGACCGCGGCCGAAAGGATCAGGCAGAAGGGCGGCACCATCATAACCTCGGCCAGGGTTGTAAAGATCCGCAAGGACGAAAACAACCACATGACGGGACTGGCCTATGAAAAGGACGGAGAGCTTGTCGAGCTTTCCGGAGACGTGGTCATCTCATCCATGCCCTTAAAGGATCTGGTATGCGGCATGGACAATGTACCGGATGATATGAAGAGGATCGCAGCGGGGCTTCCCTACCGCGATTACATGACCCTGGGAGTTCTGGTGCCCAGGCTCCTTCTCAAAAACAAAACAAAGCTGAAGACCGTTTCCGGCATCGTGCCCGACTGCTGGGTCTATGTACAGGACCGCAGGGTAAAGCTGGGACGCTTCCAGATATACAACAACTGGTCACCCTATCTGGTTAAGGATCTTAAGAATACCGTCTGGGTGGGCCTTGAGTACTTTGTAAACGAGGGCGATGAATACTGGAACATGAGCGAAGAGGAGTTCTCGAAGCTCGGAGTTTCCGAGATGATCCGCATCGGTCTCATCGGCAGCAAAAAGGATGTGCTGGACACCCACATGGAAAAGATGAAGAAGGCTTACCCCGCCTACTTCGACACCTACGACGAGATAGACACCCTGGTGAATTACCTGAAGGGCATCGACAATCTCTACTGCGTGGGCCGCAACGGACAGCACCGCTACAACAATATCGACCACTCCATGTGCACCGCATTTGAGGCTGTGGCAAACATTGTCAGCGGACGTCTTGACAAGTCAAACGTCTGGAATGTTAACACCGAAAAGGAATACCACGAGGCACAGACCAACGAGGTCGACTAAAAGGAGAAAAAATGCCCATACGCATCGAGAATTTCATGGGGAGCTTCGGCTTCTGGGCCCGCAAGCATTTTCCCCACCTGGCTTCAGACCTGTATCTGACCATGATGTTCGCAAGGCGCCGCAAGCAGGGACATGAATATATCGAGTATTTCAATTCCTTTGGGGAGGACCTTCCCCATCCAAGGGTTGTGAACCTTGAGACCATCAACAGGTGCAATTCAACCTGTGATTTCTGCTGTGCCAACAAATACAGCGACAAGCGTCCCTTCGCGAAGATGAGCGACGAGCTTTTCAAAAGCATCATCGACCAGCTGGCGGACTGGGGCTATAAAAACAGGCTCACCCTCTACGGAAACAACGAGCCCTGGATGGATACCCGGATAGTGGAGCTCCATAAGTACGCAAGGGAAAAGCTGCCGGAATACCATATTTTCATGAGCACCAACGGCCTTTTGCTGACTCCCGAAAAGGTGGATGCCATCGCGCCCTACCTCAACGAGCTCATCATAAACAATTATGCCGAGACTGAGGAGCTTCAGGAGCCCCATAAAAAGGTCTACGAGCATATAAAGAACAACCCCGAGAAGTTCAAGGATCTGGATGCCCGCATTCAGATACGCTACATCCATGAGATCTTGACCAACAGGGCCGGGGCTGCTCCCAACAAGCCCAAGGTTGAGACGAAGGCCATAAGGGAGATCTGTCTGATGCCCTACACGGATATGTGGATCGTGCCCGACGGAAGGCTGGGTATCTGCTGCTGTGATAACCGCGAGGTCACCACTCTGGCGGATTTAAATAAGACCCCCCTTAAGGAGGCCTGGAATTCCCCGGCGTATAAAGAACTCAGAAAAAGAATGGAAATGCCCGGAGGAAGGGATAACTTCCCCTTCTGTAAGGGATGTGACTTTGTGGATGCGGGACTTCGTATGGACGAGGTGAGAAAAGGGCTTAAGGCTTAGGTGCCGCCCTGTCAGATAAGGTCGTCACCCTCGATGTAGCGCGACAGCATCACGGCTCTGTCATCCCAGGTGTGACCGCCGGCCGCAAGTTCAAAACCTTTTTCGGAAATATGCTCCAAAAGCTCTGCGTCATGCAGGGCTTTTTCTGCTTTTACCGCAGCCTCGCCTATGTCCTCAAGGCCGTAGATAAGGCAGTTCTCACCGTCTGTGAGGATGGCGTCCAGATATTCGCTTGAATCCGTGAGACAGACGGAGCGCTGCAGCATGGAATTAAAGATACGATCGTGCGCTCCCCTCTTGAACCAGGGCATCACATTTACGGATATCCTGGAATCGCCGATGGCCTTCAGGCAGTCCAGGGAATCGGAAAAACCGTGGTGGGTAATGTTTTCCGGATGTTTGCAGGGCAGGCTGTCCCAGCCTCCGCCGATACAGAAGACCTTAAGCCCCGCGTCGGCCAGGGCGGATACCACCTCACCCCGGTAGTGATACCTTACGTACATGTCAAAGCACACAAGATGAGAGTATGCATCCCTGAGCATATCATCGGTTATGCCGGCGCCCTCGGCGGAAAAAAGCCTGACCATGGGCTCAAAGATCTCTTCAAAGGTGCAGTGGGGATGGGAGATGAGCTCGCCCAGAACCTTCAGATAAAAATGCTCGTACTCGGGCCCCTCCTTAGCCATATAGGAGCGGTAAAAGGCCGGATCCACCCAGCTTCCCGCCATTATCAGGTCGAATTCCCTCTCCTTTAAGGGAATGAGGGGGAACTTTGCGGGGTCAAGCATGGTGCCTGCCAGAGGCATGAAGGGCCCGCGCCTTATATCAGGATAGAACCTGGCCAGATAATCCTCGTGATTTTTATCTATGGAGATCTGGGTGTAGAGAGGTGGCAGCTGGTCCATGAACCTGTGATAGTAGAAGGGGTGATCCACTACTATATTGTAACAGGGGATCTCAAGGTCCTCCCATATATATCTGCCCTCATCGTCGGAGAGAAGGGGTTCGTTGCAGATGCCGTGGAAATTAAAGGCGAGCATCACGGTATTTCCCCGCTCGTAAAAGCGCAGAAGATCAAAGGAGGATGAAGCCTCCCGGTCATAGTCGAACATGAAGGTGGGATGTCCCAGCTGCTGCAGTTTTTTTTCAAGCTGAATGGAGAAAAAGCCCTGGGTCTCCACTCCGCCTTTGAACAATACTATCTTTTTCATACTATATGTAGTATATAACAAAAAAAATTATTGTAGTAGCTTTTTTTTTGTCAAAATGTTATAATGGCATTTGGGTTAAAAGATGAAGAGGAAATCTTCAATTTCAGGAGGTATATTTATGGCCGACAATTTTAACGACTACGCAAGCATGTCAGAGGAAGACCTTAACTACCTCGTGGCGGAAAAGCAGGCAGAGCTTTCCCGTGCCATGATCGATCTGAAGCTTGCACGGACGTCACTGGGACAGATGGATTCCCGTGAGAAAAAGGCAAAGGATTCCGAGAGCGAGTGCCTGATAGCCTACGAGAAGGCTGCATCCAAAGTCGATGAGATCAAGAAAGCCATGGACGCCGAAAAGGCTGAGGCTATCGTGCTCATGGACACTGTGGAGACCCTCAAGGAAGAGCAGGAAAAGGCCGAGGCCCAGATGAAGGACGCGGCGGGTACACTTGGCATCACTCAGGCAGAGTTTGACTCACTTGAGTCCGACCTCGACAAGGTCAACGGAGAGAGCGCCCTGGCAGACCAGGAGCTTTCGGACGCAAACAAAGCCCTTGATCAGGCAAAGAACTCATACGAGGCAAAGCTGGCCGAGGTCAATGACAAGACCCGTAACGACAGGGAAAAGGTTCTCAGGGCAGAGATAATTGAGGCCAGGATCAAACAGTCCGATCTCATCGAGACCGATGAAGACCGGCACATATATGAACTGCAGAAGCAGCGCGCAGCCACCGACGATGCAGTTGCCGGCAAGAAGCTTGACAACGAGATCGCATCCTGTGTGGCAGCCAAAAAGCTGGGCAGCCGCGTGACTCCCGTTATGGGCGCCGGGCTCAACTGCCTTATGACCGGTGACGGTTCCTTCTACACCTACGATATGGGTGAGAACGGCATTAAGTACACCCTGCTTGACCGCAGGCCCAAGAAGCGCAAGGCCGACGTCATAAAGGATCCCGATCAGGCCACCATCGACAGCAGGACTGCAGGCAAGCGCGAAAACATCGAGTATCAGCTTGAGTCCAGAGAGTCCGTATTCAAGGACGTAACCTACAATGTTGACGCAAAGAGCGTCGGCACCATGGACGCTCTTGACAGATATGCGGACTGCGAGGGACTTACCTTCAAATACGGCTCCAAGACCCTTGATTCCACCGGCGGAGAGCTGGGCTTCACCGACAGCCTTGGCAACTTCATCGGAGTCTATGTGGCAGACGGCATCTCCGTACAGGGAAGCGTCACCAGAGAGTCCGTTACCGGCAGCGAGTATTCAACCCTTGCATCCGACCCCGGAGTATCAGATCTCAAGGGCCAGGAGGTCAAGAGAGGCGAGCTCACCCTCTATACCGATGTTACCTCACAGACCATGAGCGAGGACGACTACCGCGCACAGGTTAAGCTCTTCAGGTCCAAGGGACGTCAGGAGGGTATCGACTATGTTGTAAATTCCGACGGCAGTGGCAACTACACCGTTATCAGCGCCGAGATCGAATATGACTACGTACCCACCGACATCACCTTTGAGGCAGCCGGCGTTATGATGGCCGGTGACACAAAGGCAAAGGTTAAAGAGCTCATCTCCTTAAACGAAGTCACCATCAAGGCCAGCGAGGCCATGGATGAGGCCAAAAAGCAGATAGAGGTTGCAGAAGAGGACGCTGCCAAAAAGAAGATGGCAGCCGAATCCCTCTCCTCACTTAAGACAAAGCTCACCGAGCGCAAGAGTGCTCTTGACAAGCTCAACAGCGAGTACGAAGAGGGAAAGAAGAGCAGACAGCTCCGCCTTACCGCCGCAGAGGACAAGCTCAAAGAGCACGAGTCAGGCATCACCAAGCGCAATGAAGCCATGGAAGAGGCCAAGAAGGCAAAGCAGGAGGCTGAGGAGGCCCTTTCCGAGGTAAGAGCTACCCTTGACATGTCAAATGCCAAGAAGTCCGAAAAGGAAGAAGAGATCAGAAAGATCAAAGAGGATACCATTCCCGGCATCGTCAACGATCTCAATGAGATAATAAAGGCATCCGGCAAGAGTGCCGCAGATTTGGGCGTATCCGAGGCAGAGCTTCATCCTCAGCTTGATGTAAAGGCACCTGCACCCAAGGCAGAGCCCGCTCCCGCACCTAAGGCAGAGGCACCTAAGGCTGAGCCTGCAAAGGCGGCAGAGGCACCCAAGGCAGAGGCTCCCAAGCCGCCCATGACTCCCGCGGCAGCCCTTGCGGCAGACCAGGCAGCCAGGGCAGCTCAGAAGACAGCCGCTGCAGCTGGCGGAAATGCCAAGGCAGCAGAGAGCGCTAAGCCCGCTGAGAATCAGTCTAATGCAGCTACTGTAGGCCAGGCAGCCGAAATGATAAAGGCCAGAAAGAACATGACTCCCGGCAGCAAGACCGTGCTGAAGCAGGCACCTTCGGATACCACCGGCGTTACCGAGGTATACGGCTCCGACGGCACACCCGAGACCTTTGTGATAGTTCCCACCGAGGGAGCTGCAGAGGACGTGATCACCGTCAACTCCGGAACCCGCTTCAAGCTCGACTTCGATACTCCCAACATCATCAGCGAGGATGGTGTCGGAGCCACCTGGAACCGTTCAAAGCACGCAAAGATCGATGCTGCCGGCTATCTGACACTGAAGGCCGACAGGGGATCTTCAAACTACAAGCTCATCATCGAGGGCAGCAACAAGGGCAAGAACTACAAGCTCACCATGAAGGTCATGAACCTGTGCTTCACCAACACACTTCAGACCATGAAGCTGGATTCCTTCATGTCATCCGTAAAGGCATCCCTGCTTGAGGTTATGACCTATGCCATCACCGAGCTTGGTACCGCTATCTGGGCGGTTGACGATGTACAGCTTCTTCCCGGAAACTGGACGCCCGTCAGCGTAAACGGAAAGATCATCGTTGAGGCCATGCTCCACGCCGACAACAAGACCGTCGAGATCAAGAGGATCGACGGCCCCGGAAACAAGGGTAAGGTTGCGGTTGCCGCATGGATGAACGGAGCTGAATACAGGACCACCATCACGGTTACCGACAAGTAATTTCAGGACCGAATGAGGGCCCGGCCATAAGGCCGGGCTCTTTTTTGTAAAAAATTCACAAAATTTTCAAAAAATCTCTTGCAACACAGAATATAGTGGTTCATACTACGTATAGTAATAGTATGATGTGTATCATATTGTCACTAAAGGCACTATCATATTTCAAGGAGGCAAGTATGAAAAAACGTAGCAGGTTTTTGGCCATTCTGCTCTCAGCAGCCATGGTCATGACGAGCTTCTCCGTTCCTGCAGTGGCCGCAGAGCCCACTGAAGAGATCCCGGTAGAGGCCGTCGAGGAAACACCCCTTGAGGAGGATGTCATCGAAGAACAGACATCTTCCCTTGAGGAAACAGTTGATGAAACCGTTTCTCCCACTGAGCAGGATGCAAAGCAGGAGAGCACAGATACTCAGGTGGGCGATCCCGCTGCCGGGGACACATTTATAGTTGTCCGCGATATGGCAGAGCTTGAGGGCGCCCTCGCTGCAGCAAAGAAGGGCGTTCAGACCATGATCTATGCAGACGCCTTCAATAACCTCGAGAACGACAAGGGATATTTTACCATCTCTGAGAACAGCACTCTCGAGATACCCTCAGGAGCGGATATCGTGCTCAACAGCGAAGACGCTTTTTGGTTTGACAATGAGGTTACAGATAAGCTCGATACCGATGCCGAAAAGAAGGACAAGTATGACCTCTACCCCCGCGCTACCCTCAAGGTTAATTCGGGTGCAAAGCTCACCCTGGCCGGCGGCGAATATGGGTATAATATCGTAAACGAGGGTGATCTGACCATGGCAGCAGATGCGGTAGTGACTCCTTACTATGGCGCAGCCCTTACCAATACCGGCACTGCCAGGATCAGCGATTCGTATTTAGCCTCAGGCTGGAGCGAGTCTGTCATCGTAAACGAGGGCGACCTTGTGATCGGAGATAGCAAAGTGGTTGGGAAGTCAGACGCCACAAACAGCAAGGCCGAAAAGACAAAGTGTGCCTACACCATTGACAATAAGAAGAACATGATCGTTGAAGATATAGCGATCACGACGGCAGGCTTTTCGGATACCGATAAGAAGATCTTCAACTACGATATCTTCAATGAAGCCGGCGCTGATATGCAGATCAGGGGCGATTCTGACTTAAACACTGTACTCAACAAGGGTACACTTCGCGTGGGCACCGAGAATGATCCCGACGAGACCACAAACGTAGGTGCAGTCTTCACCGTTGAAGAGGGCGCACTTATCCAGCATGCCAGCTATATAAATGCTGTGTATACCGCACACGATCAGGATTTTACGGCCTTTGCCGCAAAAACCGGTTCCTTTACACAGGTTGGTGGAACAGCTTACCATGTATACTACACAAAGGATAAGCTCCCCGTCCTTGAAAAAGGTTATGTCTATGGCCTCGTGGTTGAAGTCCTCGCTGACGGCACCATTAAGGCCGACGAGGATGTTACCACCTTAAAGTACATGGGCTGCAAGGCAGATTCCAAGGAGCTTGTCGAGAGGGAAGCCTTCCGCGAGTTTGACGCCGAGAATGATCCCGCAGCCGGAAAGAAGACCTCAAACGGCAAGGATTATCTTGTTGCAAACAAAATCATCAATGGTATTCCCTACTATGATGATGAGAATCTTTTTGAGTACGACCAGCTTCCCGCATTTGAGGAGAACGTCACTCTCGAAAGGGCTAAGCCCATTGCCAGCCTTGCTGATTTCAAGGCAGCGGCAGCTTCCGAGACCGAGGGCTACTGGTTTATCACCGCTGATGCGGACTTTACTATCGAAGAGGTGATCTCCGTAAAAAACCCCGGCTTCAACCTTGTGGCCAATTATAAGTACAAGGATGGCGAGACCGTAAAGACCAGCAAGAGCGCGCTTGCATTTAAGGGGGCAGGCTCCCTTAACGTGGAAGAGGGTGCTGTGATCAACTTTACCAGATACAATGGAATTGCCATCTCCGCTACAGAGCTTACCGGAAGTCTTATCACCAATGCCGGAACTGTATACACCCCCGGCATCACCGTTGACAAGGTATCCAAGGTTCTTATAGAGAACTCCGGCTCCTTTAATGCATGGTCCATCACTGTAACGGATGAGACCGCTGATACCGTCATTCACAATGCCGAGAAAGGCGACGCGCATGTGAACACCGTTACAGCACCTAAGGCTGCAAAGGCCGTTATAGTAAACGATAAGGGTGCTACTGCAAATGTTAGTTACAAACTCGACGCAAGTTATTCAAAGGCGGAGGCTGTTACCAATGCCGGCGATATGACCATTAATGGGGTTATTCACACGCCCTTCGAGGAGAGCGGTAATGCCGCAAAGAACCTTGTGGCAGTAAACAACAGCGGAAACCTTACGGTTGATGGCGTTATAAATGAGTATTCCGAGGCCGGAACCGGTATCGCAAATTCCGAGGAGGGATATGTAGTAATAACCGGAACACACGGAGGAGTTTATGCACAAGGTGCCTCCGGCATAGCTGTTGACAACAAGGGCAAGACCGAGCTTAAGGAGGGGGGCAGCCTTCGCGGACTGGAAAAGAATACCACCTGCCTTCTTAATAACGGATCTTCCGCTTCCTTCGTAATGTCAAACGGTGAGATCCTGGCATATAATTATGATTCAGACAGCAAGGCATTTAAGAAGGAATCCTACGCCATTGTCTACACGGACAACGAGCCCGTTCTCAGAGAGGGCGTTGTGTACGGTTCCAGAGGTACCAAAAACGATTACCTGATCGAGTATAAGGAAGACGGCACCATCGATACGGATGATAAGGGCGAGGAAAAGGTTGTCGCAAGATACTACGGAGCAGCCGTTGTAAAGAAGTCGGATAAACCCGCAGAGGCTGAGTCCGGAAAATTCGTAAACGGCACAGGCAAGTGCATGCTCAGCATTGATTCCATGTTCGCAGGCTACATCGTAAACGGACAGGTTCCCTATAGGACCACCATTGATGTGGATGAGGCATATTACGATGGCGATCTTATGACTGTACGTCAGGACTATCTCCTTATGGAGGTTGGCGAGTCCGTTGCCGCATATCAGGACAACGTTCTTTCCGGCGATGGCGAGCAGGGTATTTTTGCAGTTCGCGTTACCGGCAACACCTTTGGTGTTAAGGATGTCAAGGATCTCTTTGAGGTTGTATCCACAAATCCCGAGAGCGTAGCTTTTGAGAAAGATGTTGCTGCTGCGACCTTTGACAGTGAGAAGTATTCGGGCGATGGTTATAAGGAGGCTAAGCTTGATGTCATAGCCGCAAAGAAGGCCGGCAAGGCTACGGTAAAGGTTGTGAGCAAGCTTGCAGAGACCGAGGATTATTCAAAGTCCGAGGAGTATATCGTTATCGAGGTTGTTCCCGCGGGCGGCAGAGAGAAGATCGTTGCCGACAGCTACGAGGCTACCCTTGTAAATCCTTCTCTTGTGGTAAACGCATATCAGAAAGATTCTGTAAATCTGGGTATCGACTGGCATCTTAAGGATGATGTGACCGGAGCCTATGATTACTCAAAGAACTTCTATCCTACCGAGCTTAAGATTTGGGGAAGCACTATTCAGGGCCAGATAGATCTGGAAGAATACTTTACTATTGCGGATAATGCGTTCACACGTAATCCTTACACAAAGACCTACTTTGCTCCGCTTGAGGTAAAAACTGAAGGAAACAGCACGGCCCTTGCCATCGACCAGGTTACCTCACTTAAGGACCTTAATGTAGTCCTGATAGTAAAGAACGTGGTATCCAAGAAGACTCTTGAGATTCCCGTAAAGAACAAGCTTAACATAGCGGTTAAGCAGGTAAGACCCAGCGTTAAGCTCGCACCCGGTACCGTAAACAGTGCCTATTACGATGATTTCGTGAAGGTTGATCCTTCTAAGCACAGGACATCATTCGGACCTTTCACTTATTATTACTCTGATAATCAGACCGTAGATTTTGTGAATGAGGGCCCTGCTACAAGCTTTGATTCGGCAACAGAGATCAGATATGACGGAACTTCAAAGGGAGGAAAGTACAGGCTTCCCATCAAGGTTACATTTGACGGCTATTGGGGAGAATGGGATGCTGTAATGCCCGTAACCGCCAAGCCCGTATGGCCCAGCCTCAAGGCAGCAAAGAAGACCTATATCGTAGCCGAAAAGGCAGGGGATTATCAGAACTTTGGCGTGGGAGTTACTTCGACCAATGAATACCTCTTTGGCAAAATCAGATATGTTGAAGTTCTGGGAAGCACAAAGTTCGAGTACGCAGGTAAGACAGGGGTTACGGTCATTAAGAATGGCAAAAAGCCGGTATACGGCTGTAACTTCATTCTCAGGCCCAAGGCAGATATCAAGGGCAGTGAAAAGGTAACCCTCAGGGTTCATTATGCCGACCTTAAGAGAAAGAAGGGCAAGGAATACACCAGCGACGTCAAGATCAAGGTTAAGTCTCTGGCTAACGGCAAGTTCAAACTTGCCGGTTCAGGCAAACCCGATCCGGTTTATGCACAGATGGTCGAAAAGAACATGACCGACCTTGATACCAGCGATCCCTCTGCAAAGAAGGACGAGGCTCCCGCAGGTGAGGTTATGCCCAGGACAGCAAAGGGCAGCTGGGTTTACTGGTCAGTAAATCCCAGTGATGCGATCCTTACCGACACCTACTTTGTGGTTACTTCACTGGACGGTAAGCTCCTGGTGGCAAATAATTGGCACGATGATGATGATAACCCGGATACGAAGTACAACGGAGTTGTTGTTCCCGGAAATACCGATGCTCCCAGAGTGTATGTAACGGTAGGTGACAAGCTCACCGCAAAGGATAAGAAGGCTAATATCCAGGTTAGCTGGTATTCATCCGACGGAAAGCCTATGTGCAAGAAGCCTCTGACCATCAGCGTACCCATCACCTTCCAGGGCGGCTCGGTGATCGCAAAACGCAAGGAGATGACCATAGCCATCGACAAGCAGAAATATGTTGACGACTTAGGCCAGCTCATAGTAGGCGGAGTGGATGTATACGAGTACTTCGGAAAAAATGCCGGCTACTACGCATACGGCTCCATCCCCTGCAAGATCAAGGGAGCTATGGAACTGCATGGCATAAATTACAACGGATACGAAAACTTCTTTAAGGAGAAAGCCATAGCTGACGGAAAGAACCTCTACGTATTTGTTGATCCCGAGGCTCTTGAGAAGGCACTTGTTTCACCCGGAAGCTTCTATGACGGAATATCCGCTTACTTCTCGGATCCTCTGAATGGTGCCACCATTAACTTCTCCATCAGGATCAAGGATGTGAAGAAGGTTAAGGCAACAGGAGCAGTGGTTGATGACGGTATTGACGGACTTGAGGGCATGTCATCCCTTACCTCTTATGCAAGGACAAATATCAGGGTTGAGACTGCATCTCCCGAGGTGGGCCTCAGAGTAAAGAGCGCCAAGCTTACCGGCAAGGCAGCAGGCATGTTCGAGCTTACGCACTGCACCGCAATTGATCACGAATACGACAAAACCGAAAACGATGACTATGTCATCCTTGACGGAAGCAAGCTGAGTGATACACGTAACGAGAATCATGATGCATATGCTGAGTATTACTCACTTACCTGGAAGGACAAGAAGCTTCCCGCAAAGGTTAAGAAGGGCAACATGAAGGTTACCATGGAGATCACCTACACCTGCGGCGCAAAGGCAAAGGTTAATGTTACCGTTCCTGTTTACGGCGCAGCAAAGAAGGGTAAGTAATAAGAAAAGCCTGAAAAGGTTTGAATATCGCATGAATTAACCCGAAAGGGGGGACGGCTTGGCCGTCCCCCTTTTTTGGCACGATTTGGTACACTTTTTTCCGTTGACCTTAAGCTCCCTCACATTTTATAATTATATTGTTTTTCGGATACGGCAGCCGGATACGGCAGCCGTAATGTGTTGGGGGGCCGGCACTGCTTTGTTATACCAGCTACGTACGCTTTAATGTCTTGGGCGTACTCTGTTTTCGGATCCCTTCTGTCTTCAGAATGAACAAAGTCAGGAAGGTTTTTCCAGCCCCAATCAGAATAATTACAAAAGAAGGAGAAGAACATGAGGAAAAGAAGGATGATGGCAATCCTTGTATCTGCTGCCATGCTCCTGGGGAATCTTTCGCCCTGTGCGGCCGCTGCCGCCCCGGAAGAGGAAGTCCTTGAGGAAGCATCGGAAGAGCTTTCGGAGGAGACGCCTGACGATCGTGAAGACACACTTTTGGAACCCTCCGAAGAGATCCCCGAAGAGGAAGCCCTTGATGTGTCCGAGGAGGGGGCTGACGGAAATACCGCGAATTCCATCATAGCCCGCTTTGATTTTGACGACCTTGCAACACCTAACGCCGAGATAAACGGCGAGGGCGCAAAGGCCACCGGTACTTACGGGATAGTTGACGATCTCACCGGAGGCAAAGCTCTGTCAATCAATATCAACAATGGGACATTCGCAGATAAGAAAGAGTGCCTTAAGGTCACGGATGCTTCGGGCGATAGCCTGATGACGGGCCTTGACGCATTCACCGTTTCCTTTGAGTTAAAACAGATAAGGACCGGTGCCACCAACTGGCCCATATTCATAAACAAGGACGATAATTCTCCCTCTTACGGACACGAGCATTACATAGGTACCTGCCTTCTGGGCGATGGTGCCCTGTCCGTTGAGCGCTATCTGAATGATAACGGAGGCCGTGACATCCGGGGAACATCGGCAACATCCATCGTTCCCGGGGAGTGGTATCACATAGATATCGTTGAGGCTGACGGACTGGCGTCCCTCTATGTAAACGGCCAGATCAGGTCTAAAAAAACCTTTGATAAAGCCGATCTTAAGACAAGCAGCATCTTTGGCGATAACAGCGTTTTCTACGTGGGTCATGCCACCTGGGGACAGGAGTGGCTGGGCGGTTACATGGACAACCTTACGGTGTATAACTATGCCCTCAGCAACAGGGAGATCGTTGATGAGTACAATACCTATGTATCTGCCATACCCATGGAAGGAACCGTCTCATCTGACAGCATTGACAGGGGGTTTGTACGGGATGATTTTTCCCTCTTCCCGACTCTTTCCGGAAACGCCATAACCGAGTGGCAGGTGATAAAGGAGAGCGAAAGCGATCCCGATATCCTGAGGATTGAAGAAAACGGCGGCGTTTATACCGCTGTTGTCACTCCCGATGCAGAGGATTGCCGTGTCACCCTGAGAGCGGTTACCGCGCAGGGCAGTGCCGATTATAGGATCGCAGTTCTTGGCAGCGGCGGATCCTATGTGTCCTATGTCTCCGACTCGCCCATACAGGGTCAGGAGGGCGGCATGAAGCTTGCCCGCAGTGACGGAGGATCCTATAAAGCGGTACACGCCGATCAGCCCGTGATGTATACCGCCGTGGGAAATAAAGCATACGTGAGCCCGGCTATATTCAGAAAGGCAGACGGAAACGGCTTCGGGATGATAACCTCCGATGGGGGCTCAAACAAGCTTCTGCTGTATGACAGTGAGGATCTGACAACATACGAAAACGAAAGAGATATCACTCTCGCCGGTATCGGAAGCGTAAACTGTCTTGAGATGGTTTACGACCTTACGGACGAGAGATACGAACTCTTTGTGGATTCAGGTTTGGGAAAGCAGTATCTGTTTACTTCGGCCGATCTCGATTCCTTTGAAAACAGGGGACTGTATGCCCACAGCTTTGCCTCTGCTCCGGGATCTCCCGAAGATGCGGTCTTTGCTTCGTCCATAGCTCTTCGGGGGCCGGAGTATGACCGACTTACCTCAAAATTCACCAATCCCCATGCCACAGCCATAGCGGGGAAGGACGACCTTACAAAAGCCATCACCGTGGATACCGCCGGCGATCTTTCGGCCGAGCTTGAAAGACTGACCGGGGAAGAATCCGTTGACATCACATATTCAAACGGTGAATCCCATACCTACGGCATCCATTTCAACCAGTCCGATGTGGACCGTATAAGCTCGCTTGGAGCGGGAGAGTACACCTTAAGGGCCTATCTGGGAGGAGACTCCTATGTGATAGACGCCGACGATCCCCTTATCCCCGAGCGTGCCGATCCCTATGTAACCTATGACTCCGACACCGGATACT
Organism: Lachnospiraceae bacterium; assembly: GCA_017544285.1. GTDB lineage: Bacteria > Bacillota > Clostridia > Lachnospirales > Lachnospiraceae > UBA1753. The sequence continues at coordinate 41,812 of JAFYEL010000075.1, forward strand.
ATTACTTCACAGCCTCTTACCCCATGTACGGATCCGCTGATGCCGACGGTTATGACCGTCTGGTGTTGCGCCGTGCAAGGACAGTAAACGGCCTTGCGGATGCAGAGGAGGTTGTGATCTGGGATGAAAAGGACGATCCTCAGCTTGGCAGGTTTATCTGGGCGCCCGAGATCCATAAGATAGGCGGAAAGTGGTATTTCATTGCCACTGCAGGCCTTAACACGGGAACCGGAACAACTTTCAATATCCGTCCCTTTATGATCAGGTTCAACGGAGAGAGTGTGGAGGATGAATTCCTGGATCCCTCAAAGTGGGGAGAAGCCGAGCTGGTAAAGGCAAAGGAGGGGGATAATATCCTCAACGGCATGTCCCTTGACATGACCTATTTTGAAGCAGGCGGAACACACTATCTCGCATGGCCCGATGAGACCAAGAACGATCAGAACCCCGGTGGTGTCAGCGATATCTTTATCGCCACCATCGATCCTTCGGATCCCACTCAGCTCACAAGCAATGCAACGCTTCTGACCAGACCCGAGTACACATGGGAGTCCGTAAACATCGCCGTAAACGAGGGTCCCGCCGTTATAAAGAAAGACGGGAAGGTATATCTTGCTTACTCCGCATCTGCAACGGGCTCGGAGTATTGTGTGGGTTATCTGACTGCAGATGAGACTGCCGACCTTACGGATGTCTCCAAATGGACAAAGAATCCCTATCCAATTCTTACAAGCGGAGACTTTGACAATAAGCTTTCGGGACCGGGACATAATTCCTTTACCGTCAATGCGGCCGGTGAACCGATAATCGTATTCCACGCAAGGCCCAATGATGCTCACGAGGCCCATAAGAACAATTACAATGACTCCCTTTACGATCCCTGCCGAAGCGCCTATGTAAGGCCCGTGTTCTTCGACAGTCAGGGAGTACCCATCCTTAACCTCTCGGACACCGAGTTTGCGGGTCAGGAGGGGTCATTCTATGACATCACTGTAACCGTTGAAAGGGACAACTATACGACGGATCCCATTCTGGAGTATACCTTTGACGAGGAGCTTTCCGGAACCACGGTAAAGAATACCGCTTCCGGCAACTATCCTCCCTACAATGGAACTCTTTACGGAAAGCCCTCCTATGTGGAGGATCCGGAGTACGGACAGGTGCTTTACCTGGACGGCTGGAAAACAAATTTCAAGGGCAATAACAGTTATCTGGAATTCCCTCAGGGTCTTTTCGACGGAAGGAACGCCCTGACCATCTCCATGGATGTTAAGGAGGTTTCAAGGTCGGGCAACTACATGACCTTTGCCATCGGAAACGACAGCAACAAGTATTTCTTCATGAACGTAAAGCCCCAGCAGCTTAAGGCAGCCATAACAAAATCCTCAAGCGGCGGGGAAAAGGCAGCCATATGGAACGGAAAGTTCCCCAATAACTCCAGGGACTGGATAAACCTTAAGGCTGTTATCACAAAGAGCACCATAAGCCTCTACAGGAACGGCTTGCTCTTTGCCGAGACCGAAAACACCGGAGTGTCCGTATCGGATCTCGGAAGCGATCTTTCGGCTTACCTGGGCAGGTCCGTTTACGGTGCCGACCAGTACTTCAGGGGCTATTTTGACAATGTAAGGGTATACGAGTATGCCATGACAGAGGAGCAGGTGGCAGCTGCCTACGCCCTTGAAGAGGCAGAAAGGGTAGAACGTATCTCAAGCGTTGCGACAGTTGCCGACAGCTTTGAGATTCCCCATGCGGATGATATCCGCGGAAACATCACCCTTCCCGATGAGATAAACGGTGTTTCCCTGACCTGGACTTCAGACAAGCCCGGGGTTATCAATGCGGAAAAGACCGTGCAGGCCGGCTATGATGATATACCTGCCGGCGTTGTGACCAGGGGAAGCAGTGATGAGACCGTAGAGCTTACCGCAGTGTTCTCAAAGGATTCACAGGCAAGCGTCACAAGGCACTATACCGTAACGGTCAAGGCGGCTCCCACAGAGTCCGATCCTTATGAGGCATACCTTTTCGCAGGCTTCAGGGACAACCAGGAGAACGCGGAAAAAGAGCAGGTTTACTTTGCTACCAGCCGCGACGGCTTTAACTGGGTGGACCTTAATGAAAACAAACCCATACTTTACAGTGATCTCGGAGAGAGCGGTACCAGGGATCAGTTCATAGGACGCAGCGCCGAGGGCGACAGATTCTATATGATCGGTACCGATCTCAGCATCCATAACAACCCCGTGAAGGATGGGTCCAACAAGGATATTACCTGGGCTGCTTCCGGAAGTGACGGATCAAATTCCATAATCATCTGGGAGTCGGAAGACCTGATCAACTGGAGCGAGCCCCGCATGGTAGAGGTGGCACCCTGGCTTTCTCAAAACAGCAAGCCGGGCTGCACATGGGCTCCTGAGTTCTACTACGACGAAAAGACGGGAGAGTATGTGGTATTCTTCTCGTGCACACACCTGGAGGTGGATAATAACGGAAACATAACCCAGGATTATGAGAATCATTCCGTTTATTACTGCAAGACCAGAGATTTCTACAGCTTTACGGATGCTAAGCTTTTCATAAGCGGCGGAAGCTACGAAAGCGGTGAGAGGAAAAAACGCATAGATACCACCATGATAAAGGATGACGCCACCGGTAAATACTACAGGTACACCAAGCAGGAAAGACCGGGGGCCACTGACGGCGGTGTGATCTATATCGAGCAGTCCGACTCCATTCTGGGAGAGTGGACGAGGGTTGAATCTCCCTCACTTGAGGATGCCAGAAACGTATACGGAGAGCTTGAGGGACCTTCCATATTCAAGCTCAACGATAAGGACGAGGACGGAAACGACCGCTGGTGCCTGCTCATTGACAGGTTTGCAAGGGGTCTGGGATACCAGCCCTTTATCACCACGGATCTTTCATCCGGAGTGTTCACGGGACTTAACGATTCCGAGTACAGCATGCCGGGTGTATACCGTCACGGTGCGGCCATGCCCATCACCTGGGATGAGTACAAGAGACTGAACGGCAAATGGGGAGACAAAAACCTGGAGAAGACAATCACCATTGAAAAGAGTTCCTCCGGTAACCCCATGCTGGGCTTTGATGAAAACGGAAATACCATATTCGGCGGTGATCCTTCCATACTCGTTGAGGGAGATACGGTTTACGCCTATGTGGGACAGGATGTTTCCACCGGCGAAACCTACAACATGCCCGACTGGAAATGCTATTCATCCACGGATATGAAGAACTGGACCTACGAGGGAACCATACTGACCTGTAACAAGACTAATGTAATCTGGGCAAAAGACGATATTTCTGCCTGGGCAGGACAGGTGGTAAAGTATGGCGACAAGTATTACTTCTACTTCTGCACGGAGACCAATGCTTCCTACGGCGGCGGCAAGTCCATAGGTGTGGCGGTATCCGATACGCCTACGGGACCCTTCACTGACATCGGACATCCTCTGGTAAGAAATATCGATACCGATAACGGAGTTTCCACCTGGGAGGATATCGATCCCACGGTATGGATCGAGACCGACGATAAGGGTGTGGAGCACAGAGTTCTCGGCTGGGGTAATACCAGATTCTTTAACTGCGAGCTGAACGAGGACATGATCTCCGTTAAGGACAAGGACGGTGCCGAGGCACTTTCCGCAAAGAAGGCATCCGAAAAGGCTGACGCCGACATTAAGGTGGGTGTCATAAGCGGACTCGGAAACCATACCTTTACAGAGGCTCCTTACTACTACAGACAGCAGGACGATGAGGGCAATTACTACGGCAGATATTATATGTTCTTTGCCTGCGACTGGAGAGAGCAGATGGCCTACGCCTATGCCGACAGCCTTGAGGATTTCCTCAACAACGAGTGGACCTTCGGAGGCGTGATAATGGAGCCCTCCGCCACCGCCAACACAAACCATATGGCAGTCTTTGATTTCAAGGGCCATACCTACTTTGTATACCACGACGGCAGCTTGCCTCACGGCAGCGGCTTCAGACGGGTGGCCTGCGTTGAGGAGTTTTCCGTAAATGTGGACGGCTCCATCGATCCCATCAGAAAGACGGCCACCGGCCTTACGGGAACACTGTCATCCATCACAGACGGCGACGGATGCAGCGTGGCAGTGCGCCCCTTTGAAAACAGTCTTGATGATGCTTTCTATCCCATAAAGGATAAGCCCATCGATGTGGACTACTATAACGACGGCGTAGAGGCCGGATGGGAGATCAACCCCGGAAAGATATATTCCTCCATGCCCGAATATGTATCAATAGAGTCCGATTACAAGCCGGGACTGTACATCAGCGCCGGAAAGCCGGGAACATCCTACTCTACCGGAGAGGACAGCACCATACCCGCCTTACTGGCCCAGGCAGCCGACGGAACGGCTGATGAGGCACAGACTCTGACCTTCAGGACATTAAGCGGTTTTGCTGGAAGCGGAGTAACCTTTGAGAGCGTCAAGTATCCTGGTTTCTACCTTGTGAACAGAAACGGTGTGCTGATGCTGGCAAAGACGGTGGAAGATGTTGAGGCAACCTTCTTCGTGAATGAGCGCAGCAAGGATGCGGACAGGGTTTATGTACAGAAGACCCGCCGTGTATACACTGTCGGCCAGAGCATCGGATGTGATGACATCAGAGTACTGGTTAAAAAGAACGGGATCTATACAGCCGTCACACCCGATTCCACAAATGCAGCAGGGATCGACATGAGCGAGCCCGGATACAGGCTGCTGGAGGTTACCTATACCTTTGAGGGTGTGCGCTACACGAAACCTCTGAAGATACGCATCGAAGATGCGGCCTTCGGACGATAAGGGGGTGAGCTATAGTGAAGAATAAGTTAAAGAGATTTTCAAATAAACTGACAGCTGTAGTTGTTGCCACCGCCCTTGTTTTCGGAGGTATCAGCGTTTACAGCGTGCGCCGCGCAATGGCGGACACCCTTGATGACGGAAGGGTGGCATATTTTACCTTTGAGGATACATTAAACGATCAGGCCGGAGGAAATGCGGCAACTCCCAAGCTTCAGGGGCTGGGAGATTATACAGGTACCGTAACCTATCAGGACGGCAGGGATGTAAGAGCGGGAAAGGCCGTGAAGCTCAGCGGATTCGGTCTGAAGCTCAACCACCAAAATGTGGGCGAGACCTATACCCTGTCCATGTGGATAAAACCTGATGGCACCATAGGGAACAACAGTTCCGTGGCATTCCTGGGATACCATGATCCCGAGCGCTGGATGTCAGTGGCCGGTAATGGAGGACAGAACGTTGTAAAGTACTGGGCAAATGATAAAGTCAATAACGTTTTTGCATGGTCTTCATTTGGAACAACGGATCTGAAATCCGACAAGTGGCATCACCTGGTGATCACCGGCGACACCTCCGGTTCAAAGGTGTATATGGACAAGGTCCTCAGAATCAGTACCGATAAAACCGATAATCCCCTTTCCGGTGAAAATGCGGATGTATATCTTTGTACGAACTACTGGGATGCCTGCGTTAACAGCCTGGTTGATGATGTTATGGTATACAACAGAGTTCTTTCCGAGGAGGAGAGGGAATGGCTTTTCTACTCCGGGATGTCCGCCGCAGACTATATCGATGAATATGGCATAAGCGTAAGGGATGTCCAGGCGGTGGAGGGCATAGTATCCTATGTCGATACCGATCTGCCCGCGTTTGTATTAAATGATGACGCAACAACCCTCACATGTACGGTGAGCGATGACAGCGTAGCTTCCATAAATGCGGCCGGAGAGATCACCTGCAAAAAGGTGGGAACCACAGGCTATACCGTTAGGGTATCAAACGGACTAAAGAGTGCCGAGGCTTCGGCTACCCTCACCGTGAGCAGTGAGGACGATGTGCTGGTGGGCAGGTTCACCTTTGATGAAGAAAACCTTAACAGCACAAAGGGAAGTGCCGCAAAGCCCATAGTTAAGGGACTTGGTGACTACACCGGAAATATCACCTACGAAAAGGGAAGGTATGAAGGATCAAAGGCCGTACGTCTCAGTAACTTCGGTCTGGATCTGGACAAAAAGAATATCGGAAAGAATTACACCGTATCACTCTGGATGAAGCCCGACGGGGCGTTCCCCAACACAAACCAGCAGATAGTCTTCCTGGGGCAGGGGGATGATAAAAGTCAGCGGTGGATGGGACTCGCCAGCAGCGCTGCCGGATCGAACTCCGCATATTATTGGGGCTCCGGCGGCTCATTCAGCGGTTACCAGTACCCGGGTTATTTCACCCTGGGATCTGGGGCCTGGCATAACCTTGTTATAACCGGCACCGAGGCAGGCACAAAGCTGTATGTGGACGGTGTGCTTTCCATAGACAGCAACCTTACCAACCATCCTCTGGATCAGGAGAGCGGAAATATCCTTGTAGGTGCGAACTACTGGGACACCTGCTTCCCCGGTATGGTGGATGATATAGTGATCTACCGTTATGAGCAGAGCTCAAAGGTAATCAGAAGCACCTATAATGCCGACCTTACAAGGATGGTGGGAGACGAGCTTGATGCGATACTTTCAGGTTCCTCATACCTTGGGAGAAATGACAGCGCCGAGGATGTGAGGTACGATCTGCAGCTTCCCTCTTCGGTTCTGGGAAGAGATGTAGTATGGACCAGTTCACAGCCGGCAAGCATTACCGACTCAGGATATATGGTCAAGGCACCCACAGACGGAACAAAGGATGTGACCTTTACGGCAACGGTTGCCATAGATAAGACTGCTGTTACAAAGACCCTGGATGTGACCCTGGCAAAGCTTGACCGTACCAGACTTGATGCGCTGGTATCCGAGCTTGAAGCGGTGAACCCTGCGGAGCTTAGCGATGCGGACAAGACACGCCGCAGCGATCTTCTTGCTCAGGCAGAGTCCGTTGACATTCATGAAGAGGTTGAGATGGCAGAGAGCATGATCGACGTCTTCCTCCGCAATCAGAGGGCTACCGGTGATCCCGAGGAGCAGATCAACCCCTTCGCCTTTATCACCGAGCCCAAGGAAGCGGTGAACTTAAAGGCAGAGCTTTCAAAGAGCCTCTTTGAGGTACCCGAGCATGTGGCACCCTATGTGGATGTTGCCTACAGCTCAAACGATACGGATGTGGTTACCTATGCAGACGGCGTTGCCACTGCAAAGAAGGTATCCGGAAACGCCATAGTGACAGCTACAGTGACCGCAAAGTATGACAACTGGAAGATGGAGTACTCCACCGCAGTTACCGTGGAAGGTGAAGCTGTCACACCTCCGGGACCCACACCTCCGGGACCTACACCTCCGGGACCTACACCTCCCGGGCCTACACCTCCCGGGCCTACACCTTCAGGACCCGATCCCGCAAAGGAGCTTGAGAAGACTGTGGAGATCCAGAACGCCCTGAGGAATGACGCCGTGACCAGGGGGGCAGGCACCAAGGCGGTTCCCGTTACGGTTGAGGTTAAGCAGGCAGCGGATGATACCGTATCAGTGGTTGAAAACTACGTAAAGGGCAAGATCAAGAGGATCGACATTGTGGCAAAGGCCGGTGTCAGCTCGAACGTGATCACCCTTAACGCAGGGACAAAGTATCAGCTCGACGGAAAGAAGGGCACATACAAGATCGTTGCCGATTCAAACGGCGGCATCAAAAAGAATCAGAGAGGTTCAAAGTCCGCTTCAGTGAGCAAAAAGGGAGCCCTTAAGCTCAAGAAGGTAAAGGGCAAGGGAACCTACAGCGTGACCCTTGAATACGAAAAGGCCGATGACAGCGGCACTTGCTCTCTCATCATCAATGTCGAGAACCTTGAGTTTAACAAGAGCATTAAAAAGACGGTTCTCTTCTCCGTACCCGGTGAGGTAAAGAACAGCTCCGCAAGCGTTATCAAGACGGTAAGCGAGAACCTTGCATCCGAAGAAGCAGTGATCAGCCTCAGCGATGCAGCAGGCAGGCCTTCCGAGATGGTATCCGGAGTATGGAGCCTCAGCGCCGGAAAGGGCAGCAAGGTCAGGGCGACCATGACCGTAGCACCCGACGGAAAGAGCGTGACCATAAAGCCTGTTGCAGGCATGAAGGGCAAGGTAACCCTTCAGGTAGTGATCAACAAAAAGAAGTATAAGACAAGCATTAACATCCTTAACTCCACAAAGAAGAAGCTTAAGGCAAGTCAGATCACACCGCCCCAAAAGTAAATAACACTCCATAGCAGTGTTAACCCCAAAAAAAAGTCCGGAGGGATTACCTCCGGGCTTTTTAGTTGGAACAGTCAGTCATTTATGTGCTTGATAAAATAATTGGCTATGCGGTAAGGCTCCATCTCTTTAGAAAATGAGATGCTGTTATTTTCGCTTCCGGAATTTGCCGAATTGCGGGTGGTATTGGTGGCGGTAAGGTAGTAGAACTTGAACCTTGCGTTCTTTTTCCGGGCCAGCAGCATGGAAAAAAGTCCCATGAACTCGGAGAGCTTCAGTGTGCCCTCCATGCTTATCATAGCTATGTCGGACCGGAGTATCAAAGGCCCTATCTCATTTACGTCAAATCTGCTGACATACACCGTAAAATGCGGATCCAGGTAAATCCTGAGTTTCTCAACATAGTCTATATCATCGTCCAGGATAAGAAATCTGGGCTTCCCAGCCGAGTCAAAGACCTCTTTTCTGACGATGTCCTCCACCATGAGGTTAAAGTGGGAGAAGGAGTACATCGCAGATTTAATGTACAGTGAGGGGATCAGCGTCTGCATAACATTCACGTCGGCCTTGTTGCCGTAGAGATATATGATCTTTTCGTCTTCGATGCACATGTCCCGAAGGTAGAGCCCCATTTTGTTCAGGTCGTCGAAGTCGTCGTTGTTGAGGTAAACAAAGATGACGTTTGAACGGTCACGCTTGGTGATGAGATCCTCAATGGAAAGGGTACTCCAGGTGATCTGCAGCCCCGTTTTGGGGAATTCTTTTTCGATCTTTTCCCTGTGGTTGGTGACAACTATGATCTGTTTCATGACACACCCCCCTGTAATAATATATTTCAGTATATCATAAACCCGGGAAATAATCATGGGTGAACCTTGCGAAAACACCGGAATGATATTATAATTTATTTCGGCGGTCATACCACGGAAAGGCAGGTATTACCGTTAACCGATATAAATTCACGAAAGGAAGATTTATCATGACCGAAAAGACTTTCAGTAAGGGCGATGTCATATTCCGCGAGGGCGACAAGGGAGAGTGCCTCTACAGCATTATTGACGGAGTAGTCGGCATCTATGTGTCCTACGGAACAGATTCACCCAAAAAGCTCACCGACCTTGGCAAGGGCAAGGTATTCGGAGAGATGGCAGTTATCGAGGCCTATTCCAGAAGTGCCACCGCAGTGGCAGAAGATGATGTTAAGGTCCTTGAGATCTCCAGCGGCGAGGTTGCGGAGCTTTTCAAGACACAGCCCGACAGCATAGTAGATATAATGAGGCACCTCTGCGGCAGGATCCGTGAGCTTTCGGCTGACCTGGCAGAGGTAAACAGGGCCATAGCGGAAAGCAGCGCTGCTGAGGCAGAGGATAAGAAAGAGACCTTCCTTGAAAAGATAAAGAAGTTTGCCGCTGCATACAAGAACAGCAAAAAGCCCGAGTACATCGACAGCATCGAGTCTCTCAGAAAATCCATAATGGCCATCCATTCCGAGGGCTTCAGCAAGAGGATAGACAGTTTCGAAAAGGGAACGGTGATCTTCAAGCAGGGCGAGATCGGAAAGTGCATGTACGATATCCACTCCGGAAAGATCGGTATCTATTCCAACTACAATAAGCCGGACGAAAAGCTGCTGACAGAGCTGGGGCCCAACAAGTTCTTCGGAGAGATCGGTATGCTGGAAGAGGACAGGCACAGCGCCACAGCGGTGGCCCTTGAGAATGACACCACACTGGAGGTCATCACCGCCGGGGATCTTATGGAGCTCTTCGAAAAGAATCCTCCCAAGGTAGAGATGATCCTGGCTCACATGTCCTACAGACTCAGGAAGCTCACCGATGAGTACATGGATGCCTGCAAGCTGGCATACGAGGTGACCCAGGCAGAGGGCAGGGTCAGCGATGAGGCAAAGGAACAGGCAGCAGCCTATCAGGAAAAATTATATGATTGATAAGACGGTTACCGTCAGCCGCAATCTGATTCAGGTGCAGCCCGTACGCACCGCAAGGGAGGAATGGAAGTCCCTTGCGGAGAGCGAGGGCCTTGGCTACGAGGTACTGGAGCTTTCAATGCCGCCCGCTCTGAATGAGAGCGGGCTTTTTGACAGCTGTGTGAAGTGGTACAGGGAAAGCGGCAGGGCAGGTTCGATACACGGCAATTTTATAGACGTAAACCCGGGAAGCGGTGATAAAAAATTCAGGGAGCTCTCCTTCGAAAGGTGCAGGGAAAGCTGCCGGGCCGCCGCACTGGTGGGGGCCGAAAACATCGTTTTCCACTCCAGCTGCAACTCCTTTTTAAGGGGAGCATACATGGAGGGCTGGTCTGCTTTGTGCGCGGGTTTTTTTGACACCTTAGCCGATGAGTCGGGCCTGAATATTTTTATTGAAAACAGTCCCGATGTGGACCCCGAGCCCCTTAAGAATCTTATGAGCGTAAAGCGCAGTCCCCTGGTGGGAGTGTGCCTGGATCTGGGCCATGCAAACTACTCAAGGGTCGGGCTCGACCGGTGGTTTTCAGAGCTGGGAGAGTATATCGGCTACCTCCACCTTTCGGACAACATGGGAGAATTTGATGATCACCTGCCCCTGGGAAAAGGTACGGTGGACTGGAAAGAGGCCCACAGGCTCTGGAAGGCCCTTGGGAAAGCGACCCCCATGACACTTGAGGTGGGAGGCATAGACAGCGTCAGAGCGTCCCTGGCCTTTTTGAGAGAGCATCATTACTTTGAGTAATATTCGGAGGTAACATGGAAGAGCTGCGTCCCATAATGCTGCAAAACATATTGAAGAACATGTCCGAGGGCATAGTGCTGGTAAACTTCGACGGCCTGGTAAACTTCGCCAACAGCGCCGCCCTGGAGCTTCTGGGCTACACCCCGGAGGAGTTCATAGGGAAGAAGATCGCCGGCCTCTTCTTTTCGGATCAGAGGAACGATGATTTCGCCCAGACCATAGTTGATTCCATATACGACAGAAATAAGGAGCACCGCAGCGTGGTGCTCTATCACAAAGGTGATGAGGTTCATCATCTCAGCGTTTCCACCTCCTACCTCAAAGAGGATGACGAAAAGGTGGGCATCATCATGGTGCTCTCGGATCTCAGTGAGATCATGGATCTGAGAGACGCGGTGAAGTCAATGGAAAAGATAAAGGAGCTGAACAGGCAGCTGGAGAAGCGCAACGAGCTCATTAGCAAGACCTTCGGCCGCTTCCTTTCCGACGACATCGTGAACCACCTGCTTGACACTCCCGACGGTCTGAAGCTGGGAGGCAAAAAGCAGAAGCTCACCATCCTTATGAGCGATCTGCGGGGCTTTACCGCCATGAGCGAGAGGATGGATGCGGCGGATCTGATCTCCATGCTGAACCATTACCTTGGTGAGATGACAGAGGCCATCCAGGATCATAACGGCACCATCATCGAGTTCATCGGCGACGGTATCATGGCCATCTTCGGGGCACCTGATCAAAGCCCGAAGCACGCCGAGGATGCGGTGGCGGCCGCCCTCGACATGGAGGCGAGGATGGAAAAGATCAACCGGTGGAACAAAAAGCGCAATTTTCCCAGCCTTGAAATGGGCATAGGCATAAACACCGGCGAGGTTATAGTGGGCAATATCGGCTCCGAAAAGAGGACGAAGTACGGAGTTGTGGGAAGCCACGTAAACCTCTGCGGACGTATAGAGAGCTATACCGTTGGGGGGCAGATCCTGGTATCACCCACCACCCTTGAGTTTATAGACTGCGACCTTGAGGTTGCAAAGAAATTTACCGTCTATCCCAAGGGGGCAAACGGAGAACTGGAGCTTTCCCATGTGACCGGTATAGGTGAGCCCTACGATATCCATGTAACGCCGGAGAGCAGCGTGATGCGTACCCTTGATCATCCCGCTCCGGTACGCTTTTATAAGATCGAAGGCAAGCACGAGACAAATAAGGCAATGTACGGCGGCCTGGTTGCCGTTGCCAGGGATGGAGCAATCCTTGAGACCACAGCAGAGCTTGAGATATACGACAACATCAGGATCGCAGCCGGCGGCAGGCTTTTTGCCAAGGTTTTGGAAAAGACGGAGAACGGTTATAATCTCCAGTACACTTCCGTGCCCACCGGGTATGCCGGCTGGCTTAAGGATGCGGGAAACTAACGACAAGAGGAAAGAGTTTTGAAACCTTTCAGGATCTCATCTTCACATTTTATACCCCTGAGTTTTTTGACAACAATAATCCTGGGGACGCTTCTGCTCATGATCCCGGCCGCCACTACACCGGGAGAGCATACCGATATTCTGACAGCACTTTTCACCGCCACCACCTCGGTCTGCGTTACGGGGCTGGTCGTGGTTGATACCTACGCCCATTGGAGCGTTTTCGGTCAGGCGGTCATTCTGCTCCTGGTCCAGATCGGAGGTCTGGGAGTGGTGGCAGTAGGCACCATGATAATGCTGCTGGGACGCAGGAAGTTTTCCTTCAGCGATATCAGGCTTCTGGGTGATTCCCTTAACGTTGAAAAGAATAAAAGCATTATAGATTTTCTGACCCGTATCTTCAGATGCGTTTTTGTTGTGGAGGGCACGGGGGCTGTTTTGTATGCCGTAAAGTTCGTACCTCTGCTTGGACCTGTGAAGGGGATCTGGGCCGCCGTATTTCAGTCCGTATCCGCCTTCTGTAATGCGGGAATGGATGTGGTGGGTCCCAACAGCATGATGGATTTTCAGGATTCCCCCTTCCTCATGTGTCTCACCATGTGTCTCATCATACTGGGCGGTCTTGGCTTTGTGGTCTGGTTTGACGTTATGGATAAAATATCCGACGGCATAAGGCGCAAATTTCCCTTGGCAACCATTATCGCGCGTTTGTCGGAGCATACAAAGATGGTGCTGGTGGTGACCTGCATCCTCATTGTATCGGGGAGCCTTCTCACTTTTGTATTCGAGCAGGGGAATCCCGGGACCATGGGCTCTATGAGCCTGCCCGAAAAGATACTGAACAGTGTCTTTCAGTCCGTCACCTTCCGTACCGCGGGCTTTGCTTCCGTTCCCCAGCAAAACCTCACGGAGGCCACCTGCGTGGTGGGCTACGTGCTGATGTTCATCGGCGGATCGCCGGTGGGTACCGCAGGCGGCGTAAAGACCGTATCTGCCTTTCTGGTCTTTATGAATATTCTTTCATACGTTAAGAACAAACACGAAACAGTTGTATTCGGGAAAAGGGTTTCCCTTGAGGCTATGAGAAAGGCCGCAGCCGTGGTCTTTGTCAGCCTGGGGGCTGTCGTTATCATGACCCTTTTGCTTATATGCTCCGAGGCCATATCCCTGACGGATGCCCTGTATGAGGTGGTGAGCGCCCTTGCCACCGTGGGACTTTCCAGAGGACTTACACCCGGCCTTGACATCTTCGGCAGGATAGTTATCATAATATCAATGTACCTGGGCAGGATCGGCCCCATATCCATGGCGTTTTTCTTCATCAGAGGCAGCTCCTCCGTAAACAGGATACGCCATGCGGAGGGAACGTTCTATGTCGGATAGGAGGGATTCATGAGTAAATCGGTTGCGGTCCTGGGACTGGGAAAATACGGCAGGAGTCTTTCGGAAAGCCTGTATGAGCTCGGTGCGGATGTCCTGGCGGTCGATGGCGATGAAAAGATAGTGGAAGATATGTCGGACAGGTGCTCCACCGCAGTCTGCGCTGACCTCACCAAAGAGGAGGCTGTGCTGGCACTGGGGCTTAAGGATATGGACGTGGTGGTCTGCGCCATGGGCGGAAACCTGGCGGCCAGTGTCATGTCCGTAGCCGTCGCCAAGGAGCAGGGAGTGCCCATGGTGGTGGCCAAGGCATCATCCGATCGAATGGCTTCGGTCCTGTTAAAGGTGGGAGCGGACAAGATCCTGGATCCCGAGGGAGAGGGCGGCTCGCGTTCGGCCCGCATCCTTCTCTCATCCTCCTTTAAGGACTTTTTCAAACTAGATGAAAACATGTACATGATCGAGATGATACCCAGGAAGGACTGGATCGGAAAGAACCTGATCGAGCTGGACCTGAGGCGAAATTTCAATGTGAATGTGGTGGCGGTCCGCAGAAAGGGCGAGCTCTGGCGGTTTGTTGATCCCAAAGAGCCCTTCACGGCGGAGAGCCTTCTGCTCATAGTGATGGAAAAGAAACACATGAAGAAATTTGAACGTAAGTGAAATTTATTTGCAGTAAAGAAAGGTGGTGGGGGTGCGGACCTGAGGTGTTCTGATAAAAGATGAGATGATAAAATCCCCGGGACGGGAAAACCGTTCCGGGGATTTCTGTCTATGTATTACAGTGAGATGATATCGTCGAATACGTAGCTGTCAGCGGATCTCTCGGCCTTGAGGATATCCCTTCTGTCCTCAAACAGGCGGGCAACCTCGTTGGACATCTCGCCGCCGGGAATATCGCTTGCGGACATGCCGCTGAAGCGCTCGAACTCGGGGCTTCCGAACCTTGATATGAAGCCGCTGCTGTGAGGGTTGGAGGTGAGCCTGGTCACAAGAGTCTCCATCTCGGTGCCCTCGCCGAAGGCAGCGCTGGTGAAGATGAAGAGGTTTGCAAGCTCTGACTTTATCTGCTCGATGCTCTGCTTGAGCTCATCCAGCATGGTGCTGAAGGTATCCTTTACAACAGAGTAGTTGTATACGCGGCTGCTGAGGAAGGCTTCCTTGAGCTGAGTGATGACCAGGATAACGTGGCGCTGCTTGCTCTCCTCGTCGGAGGAAAGAGACATGGCCTTTTTCTTGGCGTTCATCTCGCGCTCCAGGGTCTCTATCTTGCTGTCCAGGAAGGTGGTGACACGCTCCGGATCCGGGGTCTTTGCAACCTTGAGGAGAGAAGCGGTCTTTGCCAGGTAGTCGGTCTTTATCATGCAGGTCTTTGTATCGTGGATGACTCTGTCTGCCAGCATGGACATAATGGAAAGTCTCTCGTCGGCGGTAGCCATTGCTGCCTTGTCCTTGAAGTCGTCCAGGGAAGAGCCCTGCAGGATCTCGGTGATGAGGTATTCCTTGTTGTATTTGTTGTAGAGCTCGTAGTAAGCGGAAAACTCCCTGACTATGAGGGTGTTGTAGATGTACTGTGCCACAAGCTTTTCGTCGACATGATATCCCTTCTTCTCGTAGAGGATCAGCATCTCGGAGAGATCCTCCCATCCACGGGCGGTAACGTAGGTACGGCCGTCGGGGGTGTTTTCGATCTTGTAGAAGTAATCCCTGTTCATATCAAGGAAGTTGATGATGGTGGGATGGATGGCCTTGGTCATGGCGTATTTTTTGAAGGAGAGGAAATCGGGCTCTACCTTAAGAACCTTAAGACGGTCCATTACGGCCACGTCGAACTCCCTGACGGATCTGTTGAACTGGGGAGGGTTTCCGGCAGTCACTATGATCCAGCCGTTGGGAACAGCGTGCCGGCCGAATACCTTGTACTGCAGGAACTGCAGCATGGAAGGCGCCAGGGTCTCGGACACGCAGTTGATCTCGTCCAAAAAGAGGATACCCTCGTCGATGCCGCTCTGCTTGCGGGTCTCGTAGATGGAAACGATGATCTCACTCATGGTGTATTCCGTGACCTCTGTCTCAACTCCGTCGAAGAGCTCCCGGCGTATCATGGGAAGTCCGATGGCGGACTGACGTGTGTGGTGGGTCATGGAATAGGAGACCAGTGCTATGCCCAGCTCTGCGGCGATCTGCTCCATGATGGCGGTCTTACCTACACCGGGTGCACCCAGAAGAAATACGGGGCGCTGGCGGGACACGGGGATGATGTAATCACCGGTCTCATCCTTTTCCAGGTAAAGGCTGACTGTCTGTTTGATAAACTCCTTTGCTTCGTTGATATTCATGATCGTGTTATTCCGGCATTTTCAATGCCGCTCCCTTCCGTTATTTTTTATGAAAGCGCATCCTCGTCAAGTACGATGGGAGTTACCCACCAGGGGACTTCGGGAAGCTTGAACCTTCCTGTGACAAATGCAAAGATGCAGCTGTAACCCGGATTCTTACCGGGGAAGGTTCCGAAACCGTCAGTGAAGTATATCATCCCTCGAAAGTCGCTGAAAACTCTTTCGTAGAGAAGGCCCTCCATGTATTCAAAGGCGGGCTTGAAATCCGAGCCTCCGGCAAAGCCGCCGGTGATACCGTCTATGAAAGCATTTATATCATCCATTTCCCGAAGGACCGTATCCGTCAGGTTGTTTTTGTAATCGCTCTGGATAATGTGGAAATCCACGTTTTCCGAGTAACGGTTCTCGCTCTTTATGATGTCAACGGTCTTCCGAAGGAAGGTTTTTATGACTTCGGCGGGGCAGAATGAGGTGGTATCCAGAACTATGGCGTAGTCCTTTACGTTTCGCCCCTTTGTCAGTTCCATCGGCTCCACGAACGGCATGCCGTCGTAATGGGTAATGCCGTAGGTGTAGTAGATGTAATCGAATTCGTCATCCGATACGCTGACGCCGTCGTGCTCTTTGCAAAAGCGCTCTAAGGTCTTGCGGTAATTGTATCTGGGACGGGTGGCTTCGTTCAGGTTGTCCATGAAGATCTCGCCGCGGCCGGAATTTTTTGAAAAGACCTTGAGCTCGATCTTTATCCTGTCGCTTATGCGCTGCCAGATGTTCAGTGACTCCTCATAACCCGTCTCCGTTTTGTGATAGTAATGGGTGTCCCGGGTAAAGACCTTCCGGTATGCCGCCCTTTCCTCCTCTGAAGGGGGATGGGTAAGGAAGAAACGGTAGATGTTCTCCGCGGTCATATCGGTGGAGTACCGCTTGATGTCGGTACGGCTCTGCATGAGTTCCCGGTCGGAGGCCAGGGCAAAATCCGGTATGCCCAGGTCTATGATGAGATTCTCGATGGCGATGTCGCAGGCCAGATCCCAGAGGTCTGCCGTGGGCCTGCCGTACTTGAAGGTATGGACAAACACGGCGTGGCAAAGGGTGTGGAGCAGTATCCTCAGGGGTGCGTTTGAATCCTCTATGTTCTTTTTAAGGATGAAAGAAGGCTCGTAGTAAAGGGTGTTGCCCCGGAGACTCACACCGTCAACGTCGTGGCTGTATGCCAGCTTTATGCGCTCCGTGGCAACGCTCATGAAGCTCAGTCTATCCAGGATCTGATCCGTGGCTTTTTGGAACATTTCCTCCACGTGTTCCCGGATTGTGTTCGTTCTTTCAACCTGATCGTTATATACTTCCATTTGACCTTTAGTTTACAGATGTTGCTTAACAATAATTCAGACAAGGACCATTATACTATTTACGGAGGGATATGACAATAAAGGGATATCAAAAATCCCTAAAAATTAGGGGCTGAACGGTCGGGGAGGCTGGAGTAAGATTGATATGTCCAGCCATGCAAGCAGAGGTGCTGGAAGAGTAATCCGCCAAATCCGGAAAATAAAGGCATGTATTTCTCCGTATCCGGGATGTTTTTCACCTTTCACGGATGATATGATCTTGTTGCGAGAAGGGAAAGGAAGGGAAATATGGGAGTTGCGGAGAGAATAAAAATATGCAGACTTCTGGAGCTTATGGAAAGTCAGAAGAAATATTGCAGGGAAGTGGGAATGGCTGATCTGTCAAGACTTGTTGAAAGGGCTCCGGAAGAAAACGGAAAAAGAAAAGCATCTGAAGGGAGTGATGTGATATGTTGACATTGTTATTTATAGCTTTGATGATAGGCGTGTTCGGAAAAATACTTTGGTTTGCGATCAAGGTTTCATGGTCGGTTGTGAAGATAGTGCTTGCATGTGTCGTCCTTCCGATAATCCTGGTTGCGCTGTTCGCACTGGACCTTGCGGTCATAGTCATACCGGTGCTGGTGATCGGAGCTATAATCACGGCGCTGGCAAAACCTGCTGTAGGATAAAAAGTATAATTATATCATCTCCTTAAGAAACCCGGGGACCTTGCATGGTACTCCGGGTTTTCTGCGCTGTAAAATCCGGACGGGAATATTGCATTGCGGGTTTTGCACCTATATAATTAGATTAGCAGAGGTGTTTTTTATGAAACCCATCAATATTTATGCATTGACGAGAATAACCAAACCGGATGATATAATGCGTCTCGAAAGGCAGATGTCCGGCAGGAACAGCTTCATGAAGGTGAAGCCCTGGGAAGTGGATGACCTTAAGATGTTTGCGGAGAAGCTTCTGGAAATAGCAAAAGGTCCCTCAGTTCTGCGCTTTTATTACTCCTTTGTCATGCCAAGGCTGGGCAAGGAATTCGATCTTTTGAGAGTGGGCAGGACCTATGTGATAAATGTGGAATTAAAGAGCCGCGCCGTGCCCCATGAGACCGTTAAAAAACAGCTCCTGCAGAACCGGCATTACCTTTCGGCCCTGGGTCTCAATGTGTATTCCTTTACCTTCCTTCGTGAGTCCGGACAGCTTGTCAGGCTTTCAAACAGCGGCCGGCTCATAGAATCCGATCCGGAAGAGCTGATGGGCCTCATAGAGGGGCAGGGAAAATGCTTTGACGGCGATATCGAGCTTCTTTTCCGGGAGGACAGGTATCTGATATCGCCCCTCACGGACCCCGGCAGATTTTTACGCAAGGAATACTTCCTCACGTGGCAGCAGACGGATATCAAGAAAAAGATGCTGGGAAGGATAAAACAGGCTTTCGAAGAAGGCATCAGTCCGCCGATACAGGGTTTCACCGGATACCCGGGTACGGGCAAGACCCTGCTGCTTTACGATCTTGCCATGGAGCTTTCCGAAAAAGACAGGGTATGTGTCTTCCATTTCGGATCTCATGAAAAGGAACTTGAGGAGCTGGACGACAGGCTAAAGCGGGTGGACTATTATTACTGTGAGGAGAATGAGGATATCTCTCCGGGGCAGGACTATAAAGTGATACTCGTGGACGAAGGGCACAGGCTTACGTACAGATCCATGGGGCAGATCATCTCTCTGTCAAAGGAGTGGAAGGCTCCGGTCATAATATCCTATGACCGTGAAAACGATATCCATCCCTCGGAGCGCGAATTCGAAGGAGCGGATATCATAGAGGGGGTACCGGGGTACACGGGATATTTTCTTACCAACAGGATCAGACTGAACAGCGAACTGTCAACCTTTATCAGAAGGCTGGTGCATCCCGGCGGCGGCAATCACAAAAGGGAGTATCCTTCGGTCACTCTCATGTATTCACAAAATGAAGAGGAGACCCGTACTCTCCTTGGCATTCTCGGAGGTGAGGACTTCTTTTTCATCTATGATGAGGAGGACTTTGATGCGGCGCAGACCGGCGGATATGAGGAGATACTTCCCTGCATCGGAGCAATGGAAGCTACCTGCAAGGAATATGACCGGGTGGTGATGCTGATAGGCCCCGGGTTTTACTATGATGATTCCGGATATATGAGGTATAATGGAACAGATCCGTCTGGAACGCAGATCTGCGGCAGGGTCAGGAAGCTTTTTCACGGCTTGAGCCGTGCAAAGGAAAAGATCGCGCTGGTGATCGAATCGGATCCGGAACTGTTTGAAGCGGTGTTATCCCTGCTTTGGCCGGAAACAAAGTGATATATTGGGGGGTAGGAAATAGCCCGAGAGGTGCTGGAAGATAAGAAACTGAAGGTTTATTAAGGAGGAAAAAATGAATTTTACAACAGACATCTTTGAGAAATTTGACAAGCAGTGGGCGCTGCTCACAGCCGGAAATTCGGACAGCTTTAATATGATGACCATAAGCTGGGGCGGCCTCGGAACACTGTGGAGTAAGCCCGTGGCTACGGTGTATGTGCGCACATCCAGGTATACCCATGATTTTATGGACCGGGAGGATTATTTCACCATAAGTTTTTTCCCGGAAGAGTATAAGAAGGCCCTGGGAGTGCTTGGCTCAAAGTCAGGCAGGGAAATGGACAAGATGAAGGACAGCACCCTCACCCCCAAGGCTCTGGATAAGTCCATGACCTTTGAAGAGGCAGAGGTAACGCTCGTGTGCAGAAAGCTCTTCAGGCAGGAGCTTTCGGTGGAAAATATCCCCGAGGGAATAGTGAAGGCTGCCTATGAGGGACAGGCTCCCCATGACATGTACATCGGTGAGGTAGTTGAGATCATCTGAGGGGCTTAAGCAAGTGCGGACTGTGTTTTGACCGCAACGAGTTTGACTGGACAAAGGAGAACATCCTGGATATTCAGTTTCTTTCTTAATATCAGATCACGATAAAATACAATCGACTGATATATAGTTAAGTTTACCTAAAATCGAGATCGAAATATGTGAAATATTCCGTCTTTACTACTAACATGTTAACATGTTACACTGTTCCCATAAGTAACATGTCAGTTCGTTGGCGCATATCGCCCGGAATGAAAACAAACTAAAGCATACCAGATCAGATTAGGAGGTTACATTATGAGAAAGAAACTATTATCAGTCGTTATGGCGGCTACATTGGCTGCTTCAGCACTGGTTGGATGCGGTCTTCAGGCAGCGGATCAGGCAGCGGCACCTGCGGCAGAAGCTCCCAAGGAGGAGGCAGCAGCACCCGCAGCCGAGGCACCCAAGGAAGAGGCAGCACCTGCAGCCGAGGCACCCAAGGAAGAGGCAGCACCCGCAGCCGAGGCACAGAGTGACTCACCCGCAGCCGGGGATCCTAAGGTAACCCTCGTAATGGCAGAGGTTAACCCTCTTGATACCATCGTCGGCGGAATGGATTCAAAGTTCAAGGAAGAGTGCGAGAGACTGTCAGGCGGTTCTATTGAGATCGACCTTCAGGCAGGCGGCGTTCTCGGTTCCGAGAATGATGTGCTTGATACCATGCTCGGCGGCGGCGGTACCATTGATATGTCCCGTATTTCCGCATTTGCACTTACCAGCTACGGCGGAAATAAGTCATTACTTCTTTCACTTCCTTATACTTTTGTAAACAGAGATCACTTCTGGAACTTTGCCACCAGTGATCTTGCTCAGGAATTCCTCACCGAGCCTCAGGAAAACGGTACCGGTATCCGCGGCCTTTTCTATGGCGAGGAAGGTTTCCGTCATTTCTTCTCCGCAAAAGAGATCAACAGTATCGAAGACCTTAAGGGTATGAAGATAAGAGTTTCCAATGACCCCGTAATGAACGGACTGGTTGAGGGCCTTGGAGCATCTCCTACAGTTGTTTCCTTCGGTGAGCTTTATTCAGCTCTTCAGACCGGCGTTGTGGATGCAGCTGAGCAGCCCATTGCAAACTACAAGTCAAACGCTTTCCCCGAGGTAGCAAACAACATGATCCTTGACGGCCACACTCTCGGTGCGGTTGAGGTTGTTATCACCGATGAAGCATGGAATAAGCTTACCCCTGCTCAGCAGGATGCCATGACCGAGGCAGGTAAGATCGCATCTCAGTATTGCCGCGAGATGTCCGGCGAAAAGGAAAAAGAGGTTCTTGACCAGCTTAAAGCAGAAGGCTGCAATGTGGTAGAAGTTACCGACATTAAGCCCTGGCAGGATGCCGTTTCAAAGGTTATCGATGAGAACGTGAACACGGACGAGCTCAAAGACCTGTATCAGCAGATACTCGATCTTCAGTGATCAGAATAAGTTGTTTAACGGGGGCACGTAAAAATGCCCCCGTTTTAAGAAGGTGAGAGAGATGTTCGAGAAATTAGACAAAATCAAACCCGCATACGATGTGATATACAAAGTGATACTGGTGATCTGCAAATTGTTTCTTATTGCGGACATCCTGATCACCACAATGTCTGTCCTTGGCCGTTATATCAAGTTTATTCCCGACCCGTCCTGGTCCGAAGAGGTGGTGCTGACACTTATGTCCTACATGGCCGTATTGTCCGCCGCACTTGCAATAAGGCGGGGAGCTCACATAAGGATGACGGCATTCGACAGATATCTGCCCGAAAAAGCGCTTAAGGTGCTGGATATCATTTCGGACATGGTAGTAATTGCATTCGCCGTTGTTATGATGGTGGTCGGTACAAAGTATGCCGTCACCATAGGCGCCAAGGGCTCCTACGTTTCGATGCCGAGTGTTTCGAAGATATGGATGTATCTTCCCGTTCCCGTTGCAGGAGTGGCAATGATCGTGTTCGAACTGGAGGCTTTTTATGCCCATATCAAGTCACTTGTCCTTGGGACCGAATACATGTCGGGAGCCGTGGAGGATAAGGATGAAATAAAGGAAACGCTTAAGAAAGCATCGGCCGAAGAGGCAGCTGCCGGGAAAAAGGAGGGGGATGCGTAATGGATACACAGACACTGGCAATAGTAGTTTTGCTCGGAAGTTTTCTGTTAATGGTTTTGCTCCGTTTTCCCATTGCCTATGCGGTAGGAGTCTCTTCCGTATTATGCCTGATGGTTCAGGGATTGCCTCTTTCCACCATGTGCCAGTACCTTGTTAAAGGTATCAGTTCCTTTTCGCTGATGGCTGTTCCCTTTTTCATAACCATGGGCGTTCTGATGGGAACAGGCGGAATATCGGAAAAGCTCATCGCCCTGGCTGATTCCTTTGTGGGATGGATGACCGGCGGAATGGCCATGGTCAATATAGTTGCCTCATATTTCTTCGGGGGAATATCGGGTTCGGCAGCTGCCGATACTGCATCCATCGGATCCATAATGATACCCATGATGGTAGAACAGGGTTATGATGATGACTTTTCCACCGCGGTTACCATTACATCATCCTGTGAGGGACTGCTGGTCCCGCCCAGCCACAACATGGTAATTTATGCAATGAGTGCCGGCGGAGTGTCGGTGGGGGCTTTGTTCCTTGCCGGATATATACCGGGAGCGCTGCTTGCGGTATCCCTGATGGTGGGATCCTATATCATCTCCAAGAAAAGGAATTATCCGAAGGGTGAAAAGTTCTCCATAAAGCGTGTGGGACGTCAGCTGGTATCTTCCATTTGGGCTCTGGCAGCCGTACTGATAGTTGTGGTGGGAGTTGTTATGGGACTGTTTACCGCAACGGAATCCGCAGCCATAGCCGTAATATACAGCCTCATTGTTTCGGTCTTCATCTATAAGGGACTGGACTGGAAGGGCGTATGGAAGGCTTTGGATAAATGCATAGACACACTTTCCATCGTGCTGATCCTTATTTCAACCTCGGCAATATTCGGATTCTGCCTGACCAGGCTTCATGTGCCGGATATGGCCAGCAAGGCGATACTGGGTGTATCAAACAATCCCTATGTCATTGCGGTGCTCATAGATCTGATATTGCTCTTCCTGGGATGTATCATGGATATGGCACCCATAATCCTTATTGCCACGCCCATACTGCTTCCCATCGCCACATCCATCGGTATCACGCCGGTACAGTTCGGTATCATAATGGTGCTCAACTGCGGTATCGGACTGCTGACACCGCCGGTAGGAGCGGTGCTGTTTATCGGATCGGCTGTTGGCCATTGCAAGATGGAAAGAGTGGTAAAGGCTACACTGCCGTTCTATCTGTTCATGATCATCACGCTGCTGCTGGTAACATTTATCCCCGGAATAGCAATGTTCCTTCCGAACCTGCTGGGGAATTGATATATGAAAGATAACGCGCTTTTGTTCACATACAGGTACAGAGTGAAAACCTCCGACCTGTGGCAGGCCTCCATGTATTATGCCTATTCATCATACATGGGGGTGGTCAATATGATCTTTATCATATCCTCGGCTGCACTGATAGTCAGCAGATGGAAAGATGCCTCGGATATGTTCAGGGCGGTTATGCTGCTCATGCTGCTCATGTTTACGGTCATACAGCCTCTGATCATTTGGATGCGTGCCGGTGCATCTCTGAAGGGAGTGTTTCCGGAGCTCGAGCTCTCTGTTTCAAGGGAGGGCATTACCATAGCCGCCGACGGACAGCGGCAGCTGAAAACATGGGATAAGGTAAAGGGGATCGTAAAGAAGCCCACACTGATAGTGATCTACATGTCGGACGGAAACGGATACATATTGAGGAACAGCGTGCTGAAAGATACTCGCGGTGATCTGTACGGATTTGTGAATGAAATGCTCGGGAACCATAAAAAATGAAGATTAACTGAAGACAGGAATAGGATGCGGGATTCACTTAACAATCAGACCTATGAGAACATGAGAAGAGACATAATGACACTGGCACTGATGCCGGGGGAACCCGTCTCTGCAGCCAGGATCGCGGAGAGATACAATGTCAGCAGAACACCGGCCAGAGAAGCACTGGTAAAGCTGGAAACGGAAGCACTGGTAGATATCTATCCCCAGGTCGGCTCCGTGATATCAAAGATCGATGAACGCAGGGCCATGCAGGAGTGGTTCGTGAGAAAAACCCTGGAAATGGGAGTGATCGACGGCTTTTTCGAAAAGGTGACCGATGCTGATATTCCTCAAATGCGGGAGTACTGCCAGATGATGGAAAAGGTTTCGGATAAGCTGGAAGATCCCCACATGACCTTCGAATATCTGAGATGTGACAACATGTTTCACTCCATGGCTTTTCTCGTAGCGGGGCAGGATCTTGCTTCACAGATAGTCGGAAATACCATGACACATTACAACCGGGTCAGACTGCTTGTGGATATGGAAAACGCAAACAAGAAAAGGACCCTGACCGGTCATGAAAAGCTGATAAAATGCATAGAAAAAAAGGACAAGGAAACCTACAGAGAGTCATTGAGCAGGCATATCGGAAACTTTGAAAGAGATATGATCGATCTGAAGAACCGAAAGCCTGAACTTTTTAAGGAAAGTAATTAGGAGGGACGCATCATGGAAATGACAATGAGGTGGTTCGGGACCGGGTTTGATACGGTGACGCTGGAACAGATCAGACAGGTCCCCGGTGTTACGGGAGTCATAACCACTTTATACGATACCACACCCGGAGAGGTGTGGACCAGGGAGAGGATACATGCTCTTAAGGAAGATGTAGAGGCATCCGGGCTTCATATTTCCGGAATAGAATCGGTCAACATACATGATTCCATCAAGACCGGTTCTCCTGACAGGGATAAATATATAGACAACTATATCGAGACACTGAGAAACCTGGGCAAAGAAGACATACATATGGTGTGCTACAATTTCATGCCTGTTTTTGACTGGACAAGATCTGAGCTTGCCCGGAAGCGCCCCGACGGATCAACGGTCCTTGCATATTCGCAAAAAGCGATAGATGCCCTTGATCCCGAGAAAATGTTTGATTCCATAAAGGGTGACGCAAACGGTGCCATTCTTCCCGGGTGGGAGCCCGAGCGCATGGCGATGATCAAACAGTTATTTGAAGAGTATAAGGATGTGTCGGAGGAAATGCTTTTCGATAATCTGAAATACTTTCTTGAAAGGATAATGCCTGTATGCAACGAGTATGACATAAACATGGCCATCCATCCGGATGATCCCGCATGGAGCGTATTCGGATTGCCCAGGATAATAATAAATCTCGAGAACATTCAGAGAATGATGAAGATGGTGGACGATCCCCACAACGGAGTGACATTCTGCTCCGGTTCCTACGGTACCAACAGGAAAAATGACCTGCCTTCGATGATAAGGGCTCTTAAAGGAAGGATACATTTTGCCCACGTAAGAAATCTGAAATTCAATTCGGATGATGATTTCGAAGAGGCGGCACATCTTTCAAGGGACGGCGATTTCGATCTTTATGAGATCATGAAAGCACTTTATGAGATCGGATTTGAAGGCCCCATACGCCCGGATCACGGAAGGATGATATGGGGTGAGGTGGCAATGCCCGGATACGGACTGTATGACAGGGCGCTGGGGGCCACATATCTGAACGGCCTTTGGGAGGCGATCGATAAAAACGCAAAGAATGCTTGAGGTTGCGGAGGATTGATATGAAACTGCTGAATACAGATAAAGAAGAGGTGAGGAAGGAGTTTGCGGATAAAGGTTATGAGATCGGAGCATACGACCGCGAAGATGTCAGGACCCTGACCCGCAGGGAGCCTTCATGGGTTCATTTCGGGACCGGAAATATCTTCAGGGCCTTTCCCGCGGCAGTGCTTGACAGACTGCTGGATGAGGGGCTGTACGATAAAGGCGTCGTTGCGGTGGAAGGTTTTGACTATGACATCATAGGCAAGGCATATAAGCCTTACGACGACCTAAGCCTGCTTGTAACACTTAAGAGCGACGGCAGCATCGCAAAGAGGGTTATCGGTTCCGTAGCCGAGTCTCTTACCTGCGATTTTGATAATGAAGCGGATATTAACCGTCTTAAGGAAATATTCGAATGCGCTTCACTGCAGATGGTCAGCTTTACCATCACTGAAAAAGGTTATTCGCTTAAAGGTGCCGATGGGACAATATCCTCCGTTGTCAGGGAAGATCTCGATAACAGGATCTTTCCGCCGAGGCATCTTATGGGAAAGACAGCCTGGCTCCTGTATATGCGCTACAGGGCTGGCGCTTTTCCCGTCGCCATGACCAGCATGGACAACTGCTCCCACAACGGTGACAGGCTGAAGGAGGCCGTGCTGGCCTATGCCGATGACTGGGCCAAAAAGGGACTGGTAGATGAGGGCTTCACGGCTTATCTGAGGGATGAAAATAAGGTGACCTTCCCCTTGAGCATGATCGACAAGATCACTCCCAGACCTGATGCAAACGTAGTTGAGATGCTGAAAAAAGACGGCTTTGAGGATACGGATATAATCGTTACCGATAAGCATACCTACACGGCACCCTTTGTAAATGCAGAGGAGACACAGTACCTTGTCATAGAGGATAAGTTCCCCGGCGGACGTCCGCCTCTTGATAAGGGAGGAGTCTATTTTACCGACAGGCAGACCGTTGACAAGGTTGAAAAAATGAAGGTCTGCACCTGCCTGAATCCTCTCCATACTGCTCTTGCCGTTTTCGGATGTCTGCTTTCCTACGATTCCATATCAAAGGAGATGAAGGATGAGGATCTGAGTACCTTTGTCCGCAGCATGGGATACACGGAGGGAATGCCCGTAGTGGTAAATCCCGGAATCATAAAACCAGAAACCTTTATTGATGAGGTGCTGAACCGGCGGCTGGTAAATCCCTTTATGCCCGATACGCCCCAGAGGATAGCCTGTGATACTTCCCAGAAGCTTCCCATAAGGTTCGGTGTGACTCTGAAGTCTTATCTTGATAAGGGGGATGATGTATCGGAGCTTAAATTTATCCCTGTGGTCCTTGCGGGATATCTGAGATATCTGACGGGAGTCAATGATGAGGGAGAAGATTTTGAACTCAGTCCCGATCCTCTTCTGGAGGAGCTGACGGGTATCATGAGAGAGTTCAGGGGTTACAGACAGGGTGATGAGACTTCATTGCGACCTGTATTATCCAGAAAGGATATCTTTGGGATCGACCTGTATGAAACTCATCTGGCCCAAAAGGTGACCGGGATATTTAATGAGATGAACGCGGGTAAGGGAAGCGTAAGGCAGGTGCTTCATAAAACCGTGTCAGGTTAAATTATGCTTTAAGCAAAAAGGCGCAGTTTTGAGAGAGATCTTGAAACTGCGTCTTTACTTAAGAAAGTGCAGGTTGAATGATGGATCACGGAAATAATACCTATCTGCAGATCAAAGAATCATACAGGAAAGAAAATATCATAATCGGTGTGTTCAATGCAGTGATCGGTCTGTACTTTCTAAATGTCTTCAGGAAGATCGGGACTCCGGTCAGTGAGGCGGGTCTTCGTCTCAGGTTTATATTCCTGGCTGTATGTGTGTTGTTTATATCGTCCGGTGTCATAGGCGTCCTGATAAGGAACTCAAAGTGGAATAAAATGCTTCAGACACTGGGCTGCATGTCCGATGAGGAGGCACAGTGGAAGATGGCACATGCCAGGCCCCTGTACAGGCCCGTGTCTCCTTATATCGTTCCCAGATATTATATTCTGGACGACAGGATCGTTAATTTTGCGACTTTCAAAACCTATGAGATCCGCAAGATCGTCAGTATCAATAAGAGAGAAAATATCAATTTTAAAAATGGCCGCATAATCGATATAACGATAAGCGACAGTCCTTATCGTGACAAGATCGCCATGCGCATCAGGGAAGAGAGAGATATGATCTATGATTCAATGGCATCTGCGGTTAAAAGCCTGAGGGTAAACGATAACCTTGAAAAGATCTGATGACAAAATAGTTTTTCTGTAATCAAGCGGCATAGGCTAAAGCGGGATTTATGCTTCCACGCCTATGCCGGAAGAGTCAAAAATTTCTTGCATATTTTCCAATAATTGTATTATTATTAAATGATGCGTAAATAGCACCACACATAAATAACCCTGAACATAATATACCACTCAACAGATGGATTATAAGTTTATCTGTCTGTAGTATGACTGGATATTACATAACCTTTTTCGCTACCTCATAATGAAGACAGCCCACCGTAGAAGGTGGAAACAGATTTCATTAAAGGAGGTAGCCATGAGATTGGACTACATTAGGGAAGAGGAGGAAAAGAAAAAACATGTTGCTGAAAAAAAGAAGCCTTTCTGCATTGAGATTGACAAGCCTGGCTGTCTTTATGCTGGCCGTCGCCTTTGTCGTTTTATCATGCCTTCCGATCACGGCTCGGGCGGCGGAGGGACAGACAGAGCAGGGACAGACAGAGCCCCTCACTTATCTGGATAAAAACGGGGAAGCCCGGACGCTTGAAGACTACACTGTCGTTAAAGGTGAAACAACCGCCTGGGAATACAAC